>NZ_JBSHAQ010000040.1:0-94264 GCF_053611585.1 Streptomyces sp. NPDC054794
CAGCACCGAAGGTGCGCTGAGTCGCTGACCTGCACTTATGTGCAGTGCCTCGTAAACGTGCAGGTCAGAGCATCGCGATCGTCATGCAGGCTGCTCGATTTGTGGGGACGGGGGGTCAGGAAGGCTTGACCGCCGAGACCGGGGTGACGGTCACCTTGTTGTCGCACTCGGCCCACCACCCGTCGTTCAGGGCGACCTGGTGCTTCCCGGAGTGCGGCAGCCCGATGACCATCGTCGGATACGTCACCGGGTCCTTGCCCGACACGCAGTAGCCGTCGGCCTCCCCCTGGACCTGGACGAAGGTCAGCTTCACCCACGCCTTGCCGTGCGGCCGGACCGTCACGGTGGCCGCCCTGCCGGTGGGGGTGACCTTGAGCGGGGTGTTGTGGGCGGGGGAGCCGTTGCCGGCGCCCGCGACCGTCGGATGGCCCTTCAGGACGCACGTCCTCCGGGAGACGTTGGTGAACTGCACGACCGCCGCCCCGGTCCCGGTCCCGACGGGCCGGTGGACGGCCTGCCAGGCGCTGACCTGGAGGGCGGAGGCCGGGCAGGCGGGCGGCGGGGTGGAGGTGGTGGTGGTGCTCGCCGCCATGGCGGTGCCGGGCAGGATGCCGGTCACCGCCGCCGCGACGGCCGTGACCGCCGTCGTCGTCAGAGCCGCCCTGCGAATGCCGTTGCTGTGACGCATGCTGTCGTCCCCCTGAGTCGTCTCGTCCGCGGGTTTCGGTCGTCGGTTGTTGCCCCGCGGTACGCGTGGTCGTGGTGCGTGAGTGCAGATAGGGCGGGAGAGCGGCAGGGTTCCGTGCGGCGACTACTTGTGACGGAACGGTGACGACAGGCTGCACCCGTGCAGATGGCCGTCAGGGCAGACGGAAGCACCTCCAGCGCGCCACGGGTCTTACCACGCCCCCGGCGCGCACCGAAGATGCGCCGAGTCGCTGACCTGCGGTGATCAAACTCCGATGACACAAACTCGCGTCCGTCAAAGTCCGATGGCAAACGGTCAAGATCCAGTGGCACGGGACAGCCGGGGCCGTGGTGCTCATCGGCACACGGAAATCTAGAATCGAACACGTGACCGATGAATCGCCGTCCCGCCTGGAGCTGCTGCACTTCGCGCGCCGTGTCGTGATCCAGCAGGCAAAGGCGGCTCTGGCGCAGCTCGACCGGTGGATCGCCGAGGAGCAGCGGCGGGAGGCGGAGCGGCGCCGGGGCGAGGAGGTGCGGCCACCGGCGCCGGAGTGGCTGATCGAGCGCGGCCTGGACAAGAAGAACCTGGTCGCGGTGCATGCGGGCGGGTGTTGGAAGGTGACCAAGAGCGGTCGATGCGTCGGCCTCTCCCGAGCACAGGCGCTCGACGCACTGCGCCGGCACGTGCCGGCGTGCAGCCAATGCCGCCCTGATACGGCACTCGGCTTCCTTGAGTAGGCCGGTACGGCCGTCGAATGCCGCCGCAGCGGGAGCACGACCTGACAACCGCTGCCCCCGATACGGCGGCATGAAGGTCAACCGCGGACAGACCAGATCACGGGAAGCGTCTTCGGGCCCCGGATCAGGCCCTGGCGTTGGAATTCGACCTCCGCGGGGGGTACGGCCAGGCGGAGGTCGGGGAAGCGGGTGAGGAGGGCGGAGATCATCACCTCGGCCTCCATGCGGGCCATGATCGCGGCCAAGCAGTGGTGGGGGCCGTGGCCGAAGGCCAGGTGGGCGTTGGTCTCACGGTCGAAGTCCAGGGTGTCCGGCTCGGCGAAGGCCTCGGGGTCGCGGTTGGCGGCGACGTAGGCGTTGTAGACCACGTCACCGGCACGGATCAGCCGGCCCCCCACCTCCACGTCCTCGGTGGCGACACGAGGGATGCCGACGCCGTTGCGGTGGGGGACGTAGCGGAACAGCTCGTCGACGGCCTTCGGCAGGAGTTCCGGCTCGCGCCGCAGGCGGTCCATCTCCTCGGGGTGGGTGAGCAGCGCGTACATCATCGAGCCGCTGTTGTTGCGCACCGCGTGCCCGCCGCTGACCTGGATCGCGGTGGCGAGGGAGATCGCCTCGTCGTCCGTGATCTCGCCGGCCTCCACCGCCTGCGCCAGCACTCCGGCCAGGTCCTCACGCGGCTCCCGGCGGCGGCGCTCCAGGAGCTCGACGATCCGGGCGCGCGTGTTCTGGCTCGCCTCCTTGCCGCGTCCCTTGGCGTCCGAGCCCGCCGACAGCAGCGCCTCGCCGGTCTGGGCCCAGCGGTGCCAGTCGCTCTCCTCCACGCCCAGGAAGTCGCGGACCACCGCGATCGGGAAGGGGCCGTGCAGGTGTTCCATGAGGTCCGCCGGTGCCCCGGCCGCCTCCATGACGTCGAGCAGCTCGGCCGCCCGCCCCTCGGCCAGCGGGCGCAGCCGTTGCATGCTCCGTCCCGTGAAGGCCCGCGCGACGACCCGGCGCAGCCGGTTGTGCCGAGGCGGGTCGATGTACTGGAGCCCGGCCGTCTGCGAAGCCACCGGTTCCGGCCGCATGCTGGTCACGGACCGGCCGAGGAGCTGCTCGCGGGAGAAACGCGGGTCCGCGGTGACGAAGCGGACATCCTCGTACCGGGTGACGAGCCAGGCGTCCCCGTCCCCGTACGGCAGCTTGATCCGGGTGATCGGCTCCTCGCGCAACACCTCGTCCAGGAACGGATCGGGGTCGAGGCCGGGCAGGTCGGCGACGGGCCAGAACCGCACCGGCGGCTCAGGCGTGTCGGAGACCGAGACGGAGGCCGAGTCGTAGGTCATCGCGCACCACTCCCGAAACTGTCGCCCCCTTCGGGAGTGTGCGGCCGGGCCGTGCCGTCCGGCCATTCGTGGTACGGCATCCGGGTTCCGCCGCGTACGGCGTGTACGCGTCGCCGCGTACGTCTCGCCGCGTACGTCTCACTGCTCCCCGGCGGCGCCCGTGTGCTCCAGGTGGTCCTTGAGCAGTTGCTCGTTGCGCGGCAGCTCTTTGCGGGCCTGCGGGCGCACGAGCAGGGGCAGCAGGACCTTGCCGAACCCGTGGCCCTCGAAGTCGAGGTCCATCGACACGCGGGCGCGGCGGCCCCCGTCGATGGGCGTGATCTCGCCGCGGACGAGCCCCCGGACGGGGCCGTCGATGCCGCGCATGCCCCAGACGTGGGGTGGTTCGTACTCGGTGACCTCCATGGTCATCGGTACCTCGTGGGTGCCGACGTGCCGGATGACGCGGAGCAGGGATCCGAGGCCGAGGTCCCCCTCGTCGACCTTTTCCGCGGACACCGTGCCCAGTTGCCATTCCGGCAGGTGGGAGGGATCGATGACGTAGGCCCAGACATCCTCGGGAGTGCAGTCGACGGTGATCTCTTCGTGGAAGGCGGACATCACGCCCTCCTCCATCCGCTCAGGGTTTCCCCGCGTGAGGGCTTACTTCCGATCGTCCCACCGGGTCGTGCACGTCACCATCGCAGCGCGCACCCGTTACCCGGGTACGACAAAGGGCCCCAGCCCTGACGGAGCTGAGGCCCATCGCCGTACGCATAAGAAACACGTCGTACTCAAGAGACACGTCGTACTCACGCGGAGCCGACGAAGACCACCATCAGCAGCCAGACCACCGGGGCCGTGGGCAGCAGCGAGTCCAGCCGGTCCATGATGCCCCCGTGACCGGGGAGCAGCGTGCCCATGTCCTTGATGCCCAGGTCCCGCTTGATCATGGACTCGCCCAGGTCGCCGAGCGTGGCGCTGGCCGCGACCGCGAGGCCCAGCAGGAGGCCCTGCCACCAGGTGCCGTCGTCGATCAGGAACTGCATGCACAGGGCACCGGCGACCATGGCGAACGCCACCGCGCCGAGCAGCCCCTCGCGGGTCTTGCCGGGGCTGATGCGCGGAGCGAGCTTGTGCTTGCCGAAGCGCCAGCCGACGGCGTACGCGCCGGTGTCGCTGACGACCGTGAGGAGCAGGAAGGTCAGCACACGCCACGGACCGTCGTCGGCCGTCAGCATCATCGCGACGAAGGTGGCCAGGAAGGGTACGTAGAACGCCGCGAAGACACCCGCCGTGACGTCCTTCAGATAACCCTCGGGTGGCTCCGTCATGCGCCACACCAGGACCGCCAGCGCCGTCAGCGCCATGGCCACCCAGGCACCCTCGGCACCCCGCACGTACCCGGCGACGACCATCGCCGCTCCGCCGAGCGCCAGCGGGACCAGGGGCGCCTTGATGCCCTTGCGCTCCTGGAGCCGGCTGGTCAGTTCCCACAGTCCCACGACGACGGCGACGGCCACGACGCCCACGAAGACGGCCTTGACGATGAACAAGGACGCCACGATCACGACGCCGAGCCCGACGCCGACGCCTATGGCCGCGCTGAGGTCCCGGCCCGCAGACTTCTTCTGCGGTGCGGGCGCCGGTTGCGTGGCGTCGGGCATGGGCTCCGGATTCTGCGGCGCCACCCGGTAGGGCTGCGCCTGCGGCGTCTCGTCGCGGAACAAGGGGCCGCTCAGCCGAGCGGCCCCCGAGTGGTCATCCTGGTCCGGGCCGTACGCGGGTACGTCGTCGGGGACGATGGGCATGGGGCGAGTCTGCTGGGCGTCATGCGCATCGTACGCGGGACCCGCCGGGGCAGCCCCCTGGACATGCCCCTGGTCAGGGGCCTGCGTGGTGGGCCCCCAGTAACCGGCCTGCGCCGGCGCGCCCCAGGAAGAGTCGTTCATCAGACCTCGAGAAGCTCCGCTTCCTTGTGCTTCAGGAGCTCGTCCACCTGGGCGACGTACTTCGCGGTGGTGTCGTCGAGCTCCTTCTCCGCACGGCGGCCCTCGTCCTCGCCGACCTCGCCGTCCTTGATCAGCTTGTCGATGGCGTCCTTGGCCTTGCGGCGCACGGAGCGGATGGACACACGCGCGTCCTCGGCCTTGCCCTTGGCGACCTTGATGTAGTCGCGGCGGCGCTCCTCGGTGAGCTCGGGGAACACCACGCGGATGATGTTGCCGTCGTTGCTCGGGTTGACGCCCAGGTCGGAGTCGCGGATCGCCTGCTCGATGTTGCGCAGGGCGGTCTTGTCGAACGGGGTCACGACCGCCATGCGCGGCTCCGGCACGGAGAACGAAGCCAGCTGGTTGATCGGCGTCGGCGCGCCGTAGTAGTCGGCCACGATCTTGTTGAACATCGCCGGGTGCGCACGGCCGGTGCGGATCGCGGCGAAGTCCTCCTTGGCGACCACGACGGCCTTCTCCATCTTCTCCTCGGCTTCGAGGAGGGTCTCTTCGATCACCACTTGCTCCTGCGTGTCTTGAGTAGGCCCGGCTGCGGTTCCTTGACGGTGGCGGCGGCCGGCTGCGTCGCGTCTTCTTCCTGCACGGTTCCCGACCGGCAGGACATTGTCCATCCCCCGGTCGGGCACCGGGGGAGCCATGGTCAGTCCCGGCTGTCCTGGTCACCCACCAGCGTGCCGATCTTCTCACCCTTGACGGCTCGCGCGATATTGCCCTCCGCCAGGAGCTCGAACACGAGGATCGGGAGCTTGTTGTCGCGGCACAGCGTGATGGCGGTGGCGTCGGCGACCTTGAGGTCGCGCGTGATGACCTCGCCGTAGCCCAGGGAGTCGAACTTGACGGCGTCCGGGTTCCGCTTGGGGTCGGAGTCGTAGACCCCGTCCACGCCGTTCTTGCCCATCAGCAGCGCCTCGGCGTCGATCTCCAGGGCGCGCTGGGCGGCGGTGGTGTCGGTGGAGAAGTACGGCATGCCCATACCGGCGCCGAAGATGACCACGCGGCCCTTCTCCAGGTGCCGTACGGCGCGCAGCGGGATGTACGGCTCGGCGACCTGCCCCATCGTGATGGCGGTCTGCACCCGGCTGTCGATGCCCTCCTTCTCCAGGAAGTCCTGGAGGGCGAGGCAGTTCATCACGGTGCCGAGCATGCCCATGTAGTCGGAGCGGGCGCGGTCCATGCCGCGCTGCTGAAGTTCGGCGCCGCGGAAGAAGTTGCCGCCGCCGATGACGACCGCGACCTGCGCGCCGTCCCGGACGACGGCCGCGATCTCGCGGGCGATCTTGTGCACCACGTCGGGGTCCACGCCGAGGCCCCCGCCACCGGAGAACGCCTCTCCGGACAGCTTCAGCAGAAACCGGCCGCGTACTTTGCCGTCGTCGCTCTTCTGGGCCTTGGTGGTCATGGAGATCCCGCCTTTGTTACGTGGTGCACATACGAAGAAGGCCATTGCCGGTTGGGGTCGCGATTCGCTCCCATGCGCGGCAATGGCCTCCTCGTCAGATCTGCTGCCGTCCGCCACGTGCCTTGGTGCGGCGGTGTGCCCGGACGACTGCTGTCGACCCTATCGGGGTCGTGCTTCGATCGCGGTACGGACTCAGATGCCGACCTTGATGCGCGCGAAGCGCTTCAGGGTGACACCGGCCTCGTCCAGAATCTTCTGGACCGACTTCTTGTTGTCCAGCGCGTACGGCTGGCCGAGCAGCGTGGCGTCCTTGAAGAAGCCGCCCAGGCGACCCTCGACGATCTTGGCGATCGCGGCCTCGGGCTTGCCCTCGGCGCGGGTGGTCTCCTCGGCGATGCGACGCTCGGACTCGACGACCTCGGCCGGGACGTCCGCCTGGGACAGGTACTTCGGCGCGAAGGCGGCGATGTGCTGGGCGATGCCCTTGGCGACCTCGGCGTTCGGCTTGTCGAGCTCGACGAGGACACCGATCTGCGGGGGCAGGTCGGGCATCGTGCGGTGCATGTAGGCAAGCACGAAGCCGTCGGCGAACTGCGCGAAGCGGTCCAGGACGATCTTCTCGCCCAGGTTGGCGTTGGCCTCGTCCACGAACGCCTGGACCGTCTTGCCGGGCTCGATCTCGGAGGCGAGCAGGGCCTCGATGTCGGCCGGGGAGGTCTTGGTGACGTGCTGGGCGATGGTGTTGGCCACGGCCTGGAACTTCTCGCCCTTGGCGACGAAGTCCGTCTCGCACTTCAGCTCGACGATGACGCCGGAGGAGTTGTCGTCGGCGATGATGGAGACCACGGCGCCGTTCTCGGCGGAGCGGCCCTCGCGCTTGGCGACGCCCTTCTGGCCCTTGATGCGCAGCGCCTCGACGGCCTTCTCGACGTTGCCCTCGGCCTCGTCCAGCGCCTTCTTGCAGTCCATCATGCCGGCGCCGGTGAGCTCACGGAGCTTCTTGACGTCGGCGGCGGTGTAGTTCGCCATGAGTCTGAGAATCTTTCTCGAAGTCTGGAAGATCGAAGATCTACGGAGTCTGCGTACCCCATGTAACGGGGTCCGCGAACGCTCCGCTGACCGACGGGTGAACGGCGGAAGCGGACTTCATGTCACCCGCTCCCGCCGTCAACACCGACGCTGACGGTCAGGCCTGCTCGCCCTCGGCGGCGGGAGCCTCAGCAGCGGGGGCCTCAGCAGCCGGGGCCTCGGCGGCGGGGGCCTCAGCAGCCGGGGCCTCGGCGGCGGGGGCCTCAGCGGCAGGAGCCTCGGCGGCCGGGGCGGCCTCCTGCGGCTCGGCCTTCTTCTCGCCCTCCAGCAGGTCGCGCTCCCACTCGGCGAGCGGCTCGCCCGCGGCCTTCTCGCCCTTGCCCTGGGTGGCGACACCGGAGCGGGCGATGAGACCCTCGGCGACCGCGTCGGCGATCACACGGGTGAGCAGGGTGACCGAGCGGATCGCGTCGTCGTTGCCCGGGATCTTGTAGTCGACCTCGTCGGGGTCACAGTTGGTGTCGAGGATCGCGACGACCGGGATGTTGAGCTTCCGGGCCTCGCCGACCGCGATGTGCTCCTTCTTGGTGTCCACGATCCAGACGGCGCTGGGCACCTTCTGCATCTCGCGGATACCACCGAGGGTCTTCTCCAGCTTGGCCTTCTCGCGCGAGAGCACGAGAAGCTCCTTCTTGGTCAGACCGGACGCGGCGACGTCCTCGAAGTCGATCTGCTCAAGCTCCTTGAGGCGCTGCAGACGCTTGTAGACGGTCGAGAAGTTGGTGAGCATGCCGCCCAGCCAGCGCTGGTTGACGTAGGGCATGCCGACGCGGGTGGCCTGCTCGGCGATGGCCTCCTGCGCCTGCTTCTTCGTGCCGACGAACATGACCGTGCCGCCGTGGGCGACGGTCTCCTTGACGAACTCGTAGGCGCGGTCGATGTACGACAGCGACTGGAGCAGGTCGATGATGTAGATGCCGTTGCGCTCGGTGAAGATGAAGCGCTTCATCTTCGGGTTCCAGCGACGGGTCTGGTGACCGAAGTGGACGCCGCTCTCCAGCAGCTCCCGCATCGTGACGACGGCCATGGCCGTTCTCCTTGAGTTTTCTCGGTTGTGCCGCGGGTGCCGGACGGCACCCGCGCCTGACGCCCGCGGTGCGCCGTGCCGCGAAGGACCGAGGGGCGCTGACACGAACGGACCGTCTCCGGTCGCGCGTCGTGTCGGGGCGTGCGAAGTCGACCCGGTGGCCCGGGTCGCCATCAGAAGTGTACGGGACCGGGGAGGCGCTGGGTGACGCCCCTGTCCACAACCGGTGAGTTGTCCCCAGATCGCGATCGTGATCGATCGGGTTGCGGGACGGTTCTCGCATGTCTGTGACACGAGCGGTGCGGTGGGTGAGGGCGGCGTGGCTGCTGCCGGGCGTGGTGGTGGTGCTGATGGGCCTGGTGATGCCGGCCCTGGCCCCGTCGACGGTGGTGGCCCGGGCGACGGTGGCGGCCTGGGCGGTCGGGACCGCCGGGGCGGATCCGCCGACGCCCGGCCCCGGCGACTCGGGGCCACCGGTACCGGCGATCGGCCGCGCCTGGCCGGTGGGGGTGCGCCCGGCGGTCCTGCGCGGCTGGGAGCCGCCGGCCACGGTGTACGGCCGCGGTCACCGGGGCGTGGACCTGGGCGCGGCCCCCGGGACTCCGGTACGGGCGGTGGCGGCCGGCCGGGTGTCCTTCGCGGGCCGGGTGGCGGGCCGTGGCGTGGTGTCCGTGGAGCTCGGGGGAACAGATTTGCGAACGACCTACGAGCCGGTGACCGCCTCGGTCCACAAGGGTGACGAGGTGGCGGCGGGCGAGACCGTGGGCACCCTGGAGCCCACGGGCTCCCACTGCACGACCACATGCCTCCACTGGGGCCTACGGAGAGGCAAGACGTACCTGAACCCCCTGTCCCTACTGCCCCCGTGGCTCCTGAACGGGGGGCCGCCGAGACTGCTACCAGTGCTGGGGGTGCCGGTGCCCGCGCAGGGCTGGGCTGGTGCGTAGGGCTGGGCTGGGCCGGTGCTACGGATGCCCAGCACACCGCCACCGACCAGCGACCGGGGTCGCTGCCTGACCTGGCCCAGGGCTGGCGCCGCCACCGATCTGCCGCGGCCCACGTGAGGCCACTGCTTGGCCGGCATTCGCCCCGCCGCTGCCCGCCCGGGGCTGGCGCCGGTGGCGGCACGCCGCTGCCCGCGCAGGCCCACCGCAGTGCCGGGATTCGCCATCCCACTGCCCCGTCCAGGGCGGGCGCCGACGCCGACCTGCCGCCCGCCCGCGTGAGACCACCGCCTGGCCGGCATTCGCCCCGCTACCACCCGCCCAGGGCCGGCGCCGGTGTCAGCGCACGCCACTGCCCGCACAGGCGCACCGCGCTGCCGGCATTCGCCATCCCGCTGCCCGGTCCCGGGCCGACGCCGACGCCGACGCCGACCTGCCGCCCCCGCCCGCGCAGCGCCACTGGCGATATGCGCCGCACCGCTGTTCTGGCCCCTGGGCCTCAGCCGTGTACGCCTCGCAGGGCCATCGCCACCGCCGCGGCCGTGATGTCGGTGGGGGACTCCGCCGCGCCGAGTTCGATGCGGCGTACGGCCGCGTCGACGACGCCCTGGAGGAGCATGGCCGCCAGTCGGGGCTGCTCGTGTCCCAGCTCCGCCAGTGCCTCGACGATCATCGCGACGAGTCCGCCGTGGGCGGCGCGGATCTTCTCGCGCGCCCCCGCGTCCAGTTCGGTCGCCGAGATCGCCACGACGGCCCGGTGGCGCCGGTCGCCGACCAGGGCGAGCTGTTGGCGCACATACGCCTCGACCTTGCCCTCGGCCGATTCCGCCCGCTCCATCGCCGCCGAGACCTCGGCCGCCCACACCGGGAAGTCGACCTCGCACAGCTCCTCGACCACGGCGGCCCGTGACCGGAAGTACTCGTATACGGACGACCGCGCCAGCCCTGTCCGCTCGGCGAGGGCAGGGAAGGTCAGCGCCTCCGTCCCGCCCTCGGACAGCAGGGAGCGAGCCGCGTCCAGCAGGGCGGCTCGCTGCATCGACCGGTGCTCGGCCACGGAGGCCGCTCGAATCCTTGGCACGTCAACCACTGTACGGACGCGCCACCCCGGGCGGGAGGCACTCCACACCACCCACGCCGACTTCCGCCCCCGCCGACCGGTCGGCTCAGCGGCCGAAGCCGGCCAGTTTCGCCCGCAGCTGCAGCACCGACTTGGTGTGGATCTGGCTGACCCGGCTCTCGGTGACCCCCAACACGTTCCCGATCTCGGCGAGCGTGAGCCCCTCGTAGTAGTAGAGCGTGACGACGGTCTTCTCGCGCTCCGGCAGCGTGTTGATGGCCCGCGCCAGGAACCGTCTCAGCTCCCGGTCCTCGGCCACCTCCACCGGATTGTCGGCGGCGGTGTCCTCCAGCGTGTCCATGAAGCTCAGCCCGTCCCCGTCCTCGCCGCCGACGTGCAGCAGCTCCTCCAGGGCGACCACGTTGGCCAGCGACAACTGGCTGAAGACCGAGTGGAGTTCGTCCACCTCGATGCCCAGTTCGGCGGCCACCTCGCACTCCGACGGCGTGCGTCTGAGCCGGGCCTCCAAGGTCGCGTACGCCCGCTCCACATTCCGCGCCTTCTGCCGTACCGAGCGCGGGATCCAGTCCAGCGCCCGCAGCTCGTCGATCATGGCGCCGCGGATCCGGGTGATGGCGTAGGTCTCGAACTTGATCTCCCGCTCGATGTCGAACTTCTCGATCGCGTCGATCAGCCCGAACACCCCCGAGGACACGAAATCGGCCTGCTCCACGTTCGGCGGCAGACCGACGCTCACCCGTCCCGCCACGTATTTCACCAGTGGCGAGTAGTGCAGGATCAGCTGCTCCCGCAACCGCTCGTCCCCCGTCGCCTTGTACGACCGCCACAGCTCGTCGAGCGTCGAGGGAGCGGGCCGCCGCATGCTGCCACCGTCACGGGCGGCTGGGGGGAGCGCCGCCCGGTCGGACCCGGAGGTGTGCTGGGGCATTCGTCGCCTTGTGCCGTTCTGCAGTGAAGTGCCGCGAAGAGGGGTGAAGGAGTGCGATGGGGGGTGAAGGTGTGGGACTGGGTGAGCTGTCGGTCTGGTGTCGAGTTGGCGCGTTCTGCGTCGGGGTCTTCGTGAGCGTAGCGTGACTGGGGAGTCGCGGTGTGCGAACGGCGAGGCACCACCCCTGCGCGGATGCGCCCCCCGGCGCACCCCGACCTCTCCCGGGCGTCGCTGTACGTGACCACCCGGAGGGCCCAACTCCTCGAAATCCCAAGGGCGTCGGGGGTTCCCCCGGACGGCCGAACACGCTCGGTCAGCATCGACTGCGACCGTCCGGGACCGAGATCATCGCCTGGCGTGTCAACTTCCAGCCATCGCCGTGTCGTTCGACATATCCAAGTGATCGGAGTTCGTACAGCTTCGCGAGCGCCTCGTCCCGCGTGGTCTGCGCGCCGCGGGCGATCTCCCCGGGCGCCACGGGCCGGCCCGCCGGCAGGGCGTCCAGGACCCGACGGGCGGCGGGTCTCAGCAGGTCACGGGGCAGTACGGGGCCGCGCCTGGCCGGAGCGAGCTCGCCCATGTCGCCGACCAGTTCGACGACCTCCGCGGCGTCGGTGACCAGCACCGCCTCGCCGCGCAGCAGCTCGTGCACGCCCGCGGAGAGTCCGCTGGTGGCGGGGCCCGGGACGCCCATGGTGAACCGGCCCAGGCGCTGGGCCGCCCGCGCCGTGACCAGCGAGCCGCTGCGGTAGGCGGCCTCCACGACCACGGTGCCCCGGGTGAGCGCCGCGATCACCCGGTTGCGCAGGATGAAGCGGCTCGGGGTCGGGTGATCGCCGGGTGGCAACTCCCCCACCACCAGGCCCTGTTCCGCGATCCGGTTGATCAGTTCGGTGTGGCCGCGCGGGTAGGGCCGGTCGACCCCGCAGGCCAGGACCGCGACGGTGGCGCCGCCCGCGCCGAGGGCGCCCCGGTGGGCGGCGCCGTCGACGCCGTAGGCGCCGCCGGACACCACCACCCAGCCGCGCTCGGCGAGCCCGGCGGCCAGTGTGGACGCCATGTGGGCGCCGTACTCGGTGCAGGCCCTGGCGCCCACGAGGGCGACCGAGCCGATCGCCCACATCCGCAGGCTGGGCCGGCCGCGCACCCACAGTCCCAGGGGGCGGGTGTCGCCGAGGTCGTCGAGCTGACCGGGCCACTCGGTGTCCCCGGGGCCCACGAAGCGCACTCCCGCGGCCCGCGCGACCTCCAGATCCCGCCCGGGCTCGGCCCGCCGGGCCCGGGCCACCAGCCCGGCCCACCGCGTACCGCTCACCCCGGGCAACGGCTCCCCACCGTCCCGCAGCCGCCGCGCCACCTCCGCCACGCCCCACTCCCGCAGCCAGCGCCCGCCGGTCTCGTCACCGGGTTCGATGACACGGGTGAGGAAGACGCGAGAGAGCAGGTCGGTGTCCGGATCGTCGCCTCCGTTCACGTCAGGGCCCCGATGGCCATGGGCACGCCGCGTGGAACGCCGGTGCGGAGTTGGAGGGCCAGGGCGACGTCCGTGGCGTCGGGCCGGTCGTGACCGAGGAGATCGGCCACCGTCCAGGCGACCCGCAGGACGCGGTCGAGTCCCCGGGCGGTGAGCACGCCGCGTTCGAGGTTGCGTTCGGCCTCGTCCATGGCGCCGATCGCCGCGTGCCAGCGGCTGCGCAGTTCCCTGCCGGGCACTTCACTGTTGGTCCGCCACGGGGTTGTGGCGAGGCGCGCGGCCGCCCGCGCCCGCGCCGCCCGGACCCGGTCGGCGACCGTCGCCGTCGACTCGCCCCGGGCGCCGGGCGCGGTGAGCTGGGCCCGGGTGACGGGGTCGACCTCGACGCGCAGGTCGACGCGGTCGAGCAGGGGTCCGGACAGCCGTGCCTGATAGCGGCGGATCGTCGACGGAGGACACTCGCACAGCGTGTCCCGCTGCGAGAAGCGACCGCAGGGGCACGGGTTGGCCGCGAGCACCATCAGGAACCGCGCCGGGAACCGCACCACTCCCGCACTGCGGGCGATCACGACGTGCCCCGACTCCAGGGGCTGCCGCAGGGCGTCGAGGGTCTGGCTGTGGAACTCCGGCGCCTCGTCCAGGAACAGCACTCCCCGGTGGGCGAGCGACACGGCACCGGGGCGGGCGATGCCGGGACCGCCGCCGACGAGCGACTGCATCGTCGCCGAGTGGTGCGGGGCGCAGTACGGCGCGACGTCGATGAGGGGCTTGCCCGGGGGCAGCAGCCCGGCCACCGAGTGCACCGCCGTGACCTCCAGGGAGTCCACGCGGCTGAGCCGGGGCAGCACGGCGGGCAGGCGCTCCGCGAGCATGGTCTTGCCCGCGCCGGGCGGGCCTTCCAGGAAGAGGTGATGCCCGCCCGCGGCGGCCACCTCCACGGCCGTCCGTGCCGAGAGCTGGCCGACGACGTCGGCGAGGTCGTGGTCCTGGTCGTGCTGCGCGGCGCGCAGGCTGTGCATGCCGGTGGCCGCCCCGGTGCCGGGCACCCGCAGGCCGGCCAGGAGCGGGTCCGGGCGGCCCTGAGCATCCGGCTCCTCCTCGGGCACCGGCTCGTCCGTCAGGACGGCGATGAGCTGGCGCAGGCTGCGGATGCCGAGCACCGACACCCCCGGCACCAGTGAGGCCTCGGCAGCGGCGCATTCCGGCACCACCACCTGCTCGTATCCGGCGTCGGCCGCGGCGAGCACCGCGGGCAGGATGCCCCGGACCGGACGCACCCGGCCGTCCAGCCCCAGCTCGCCGATCATCACGATGTCGGTGAGCACGTGCGGATCGATCCGCTCGGCCGCGCCGAGCACCGCGCAGGCGATGGCCAGGTCGAAGCCGGAGCCCGCCTTGGGCACCGACGCGGGGCTGAGACCGACCGTGAGCTTCTTCTGCGGCCATTCGCCGCCCGAGTTCACGACGGCCGCCCGCACCCGGTCACGGCTCTCGGTCAGACTCTTGTCCGGCAACCCCACCAACGTGAACGCCGCGACCCCGGGCTCCAGGTCCGCCTGGACCTCGACCACCACGCCTTCGACGCCGACCAGCGCGACCGAGCACGTACGGGCGAATCCCATGTCAGGCCACCCCCCGCGCGTGCTCGACGACGGGTGCGCCGCGGTCGGGGAGCAGGATGCCGATCAGGTCGATGCGGACGCCGCCGGGCGGGGCGCCGCCATGGGCCTGGATCCAGCGTTCTGCCAGGTCGCGCAGCCGGGCCGCCTTCTCCGGGGTCACCGCGGCCATCGGATGCTCGTAGCCACCGTCGCGCCGGGTCTTCACCTCGCAGACGACCAGCGCGTCGCCGTCCCGGGCCACGATGTCGATCTCCCCGGACCGGCCGCAGCGCCAGTTGCGCTCCAGGACCGTCATGCCGGCCCCGGTCAGCCGGCGCGCGGCCAGCTCCTCGCCGTACCTGCCGAGTGCACTGCGTGCGTTCATGTCGGCACCACCTCCGGCGCCAACCGTCCCGCGCCCCGCCAAGAGAAGTGGATCTTGGTGGGTTACTCAGCGGTTGTGGACAACTCCGTCACCCGCTCGGGAGCTCCAGGTCGCTCTTGTTCAGCTCTTCGATGTTCACGTCCTTGAACGTCAGGACACGCACCTGCTTCACGAAGCGAGCCGGCCGGTACATGTCCCAGACCCAGGCGTCGGCCATCGAGACCTCGAAGAACACCTCGCCCTGGACCGAGTGCACCTGCATCTCGTAGTCGTTGGTGAGGTAGAAGCGCCGCTCGGTCTCGATCACGTATTTGAACAGACCGACGACATCGCGGTACTCCCGGTAGAGCTTGAGCTCCATCTCGGTCTCGTACTTTTCGAGGTCCTCGGCGCTCATGGCATGTTCCCCTTCAGCCGTGCGATCCCACCATTGTGCGCCAGTCTCGCGCGCCCCTAGACGATTTCCGTGTCAAGGGTGACGGGCTTGGCCGGGGGACCTTCGTCGAGCAGCCTGCGCAGCAGCTCGGCGAGTCTGGTCGGATACACCGTCTCATGCGCCCGGGTCAGTTCCTGACACGTCCACCATCGCGCACCCGCGACACTGCGTCGCTCCAGTTCCGTCAGACCCGCGGCCGCGGGCACCACACTGGGCGTATCGGTCGTCCGGGCCAGGTAGTACCACTCGTCCTGGTCCCAGCGGCGGCCGGCGAACGGGAAGGAACACCTGCGCCGCCACAGCACCGGACCGAGTTCGACCTCGGTGATGCCGGTCTCCTCGACGAGTTCCCGCAGCGCGGCCTCCTCCCGGGTCTCCTCGCCCTCCACACCGCCGCCGGGCGTGAACCACCACTCGTCGGCCGGGTCGTCCGGTTCGTGGCCGTTGAGGAGCAGGATGCGGTCCTCGGGGTCGAGCAGCACCACCCGGGCGACCTGGCGCGGGCCGCCCTCGGGCTCGCCCTGGGCGGGGCCCGTGGCGGCCGTCCCGTCCGCGTCCGTGGCCTCAGCCGGCACTGACGGGCTCCGTCCGCGAACGGGCGCGGGAGCGGCCCATCCGCTTGGCGATCGGGCCGTAAGCGCCGCCGCCGAGGACGAGCACGGCGCCGCCGACGACCATGAGGACGATGATGCGCAGCGGGCCGGGCTGGGAGAGGGCACCGAGGGTCTCGAAGCCGGTGGGCTGCTTCAGCATGCCGTTCATCGGCCAGACGACGGCGTCCACGCGGGCGCTCACGGCACTGCGCGCGACGGTGCCGCTGGCCGCGTCGGTGAGGTGGGCGGTGGAGTCCAGGGAGCCCTGGCGCTCGTCACCGAGGAGGAAGAGCCGGCCCTGGGGCACCTTGACCGTCGGGAAGTTCTTGATCTCGGCCAGGCTGCCCTTGGGCAGATACGGTTCCTCGATCTGCTTGCCGTTGACGGTCAGCTTGCCCTCGGTGCAGCAGGAGACCGTGTCACCGCCGACCGCGACGACGCGCTTGACCACGTTCGCGTTGGTGACCCAGGACTTGTCGCGGAAGACGACGACGTCACCGCGGCGCACCTCGCCGCCGTCGACGCGCTGGGCCAGGACGCGGTCGCCGATGTTGATCGTCGGCGCCATCGAACTGGTGGGCACGGTGTACGGCCGGTAGACCACCGCCGCCCATCCGAACCCCGCGAGGAACAGCACCAGGCCCAGCGCCACGGCCAGACCGGACAGTATGCCGCCCAGATTGGTGTTCGACTTCCCGTTGTCGTGTCCAGCAGCTGCCACGTCCACTCCCATTCCACGGTCCGCGCCGGGAACCATATCGCGCGACGAAAAAAACCGCCGTGATCTCCCCGAGATCTTGGATCACGGGGAGAGCACGGCGGCCTCGGCGTGTGGGGCAGTCCTGCGGCGGCGGACGCCTACTTGTCCAGACCCTGCTGGTCGAACGTGTCGGGCACCGGCAGGGTGCCCCAGCGGTTGATCGGCCAGGCCTTCACGATCGCGCGGCCGACGACGTCGTCGACCGGCACCATGCCGTGGTACTTGTCGTCCTGGTTGTACCGCGAGTCGCGCGAGTTCTGCCGGTGGTCGCCCATGACCCAGATGAAGCCCTTGGGCACCTTGACCTTGAACTGACCGCCGGTGGTGTCGTCGGTGCACGGCGTGTTGCCGGGGTACACATACGGCTCGTTCAGCGCCTTGCCGTTGACCTTCAGCGGGCCGGTCCCCTGGCACTCGACCGTGTCGCCGCCGACCCCGATCACGCGCTTGATCAGGTCCTTCTCCTCCGCCGAGGGCATCAGACCGATCCAGCTGAGCGCCTTCTGCACGGCGTTGGGCTCGGGCGTCGGCTCGCCCCTCAGCCAGTTGCCGGGGTCATGGAAGACGACGACCTCGCCGCGCTCGGGCTCGGAGCCGAACCACGGGGTCAGCTTGTCGACCAGGACACGGTCGCCCCGCTGCAGGGTGTTCTGCATCGAGTCGGACGGGATCGAGAACGCCTGCACCAGGAAGGTCTTGATCAGCAGCGCCAGCACCAGGGCGATGACGATCAGGATCGGCAGCTCCTTCCAGAAGGAGCGCGGCTTGTTCGGCTTGGACGCCGAGCCGCCGGGGCCCTCGCCGTCGCCGTTCGCGTTCGTCCGGGACGGGCCACCGGACTCCATGCCGTCCCCATCCGCTCCGGAAGCGTTCCCGGAGGTCATGGCGCCGTCCGCCGCGGGGACCTTGTCTTCCGCGGGGTGCCCGCGATGCTCCTCGCCGTCGTGCCCGGATCGAGCGCCAACCGCCACATCCCCCACGCCAACTCCTTACTCTGTGCCGCCGCCTGCCCCATAGTCGGTGCAGGCCCACCACTCCCATAACGAGCGGGAGTTCCGCAGGGGTCGGGAGTTCGGTCATTGCCTTCGGATCGTCAGGGGCAACCCTATGCGACGGCGGAGGGGCCGCAGTCGTCCCCGACACGGAGTCGGCAACGCTTGCGAAGGTTTTAGGTTCCTGCAGGCTCGTCCAGTGCCCGAAGGGCCAACCGATCCATCTGGCCCGGCCGACCACCGAATCCACGGAGACGGTGCCCTTGTAGGCCGTGTTCTGGTGGAAACGGGAGTCCGCGGAGTCACCCCGGTGATCGCCCATCACCCACAGGCGCCCCTCGGGCACCGTGACGTCGAAGGGGCTCAGGGAGGGGGCGTTGCCGGGATAGAGATAGTCCCCTTCCGTGAGCGGCACGCCGTTGACGGTGACCCGGCCCTGCGCGTCGCAGCACTTGACGTGGTCACCGCCCACGCCGATGACGCGCTTGATGAGGTCCTTCTCGTTGTCGGAGGGCAGCAGGCCGATGAAGGTGAGGCCTTCCTTGAACTGCTTGACGACGACGGGGTCGTTCTTCTTGGCCGTCTGTTCGTCGTTGAGCCAGCCGCCCGGGTCGTGGAACACGACGACGTCCCCGCGCTGCGGCTTGGAGCCGAACCACGGGGTGAGCTTGTCGACCAGGACGCGGTCGCCGATCCGGATCGTCTGCTCCATGGAGCCCGACGGGATGACGAACGCCTGGACGAGGAAGGTCTTCAGGACGAGCGCTATCAGGACGGCCACACCGACCAGGAGCGGGATCTCCCGGACGGCCGAGTGCCTGCGCTTGCGCTTGACCTTGCGCTGGAGCTTGCGGCGCTCCGCGCGGGTACGGCCGCCGGACGAGGAGGAGGCGCGCCGGACCCCGGTGGGCAGCAGGTTGTCGGCGGCGTTGCCGACCACCCCGCGCGGCTTGCCACGGTTACCCATGCGCACCCTCCCCGACGGCTGCGGGCACGTGCGCGTAGGCGGCGGGACGCCGGATGCGCGTCCAGTGGCCGTACGGCCAGGCGATCCAGTCGGCCCGGCCGATCACGTCGCCGACGGGGACCATGCCGCCGCCGGGCGAGCCCAGGTGGTCGCGGGAGTCGCTGGAGTCGCTGCGGTGGTCGCCGAGGAGGAAGAGCCTGCCTTCGGGCACGACGACGTCGAAGGGCACAGTGGACGCGCGGTCCCCGGGATGGAGGAACGCCGTCTCGTCGACCGGCCGGCCGTTCACTTCGATCCTCGCCTTCTTGTCGCAGCACACCACGTGGTCTCCCCCTACACCCACAACGCGCTTGATGTAGTCGGCGTCCCCGAAATACCCGGTGCCGTCGAACACGACGACATCGCCGCGCCGCGGCTCGGCACCGAAACGGTACGCCAACTTATTTACGAGAACGCGGTCTCCGATCCTCAATCCCTGCTCCATGGATCCGCTGGGAATCTGGAACGGCTGCACCACGAACGTGTTGAGGAGCAGCAGGAACGCCAGGCAGACGAAGACGGTGAGGGTGATCCGTCCGCCCGGCACCAGATCGGCGAGCCGCGGCACCAACGCGAAACGCGACCGTCCCTCCGGACCTCGCGTGGCGGGGCGGGAGGAGCGGTCGCGCTCCGTCGGCTGTGCTTCGGTGTCCATCGGGGCCAGATGCTATCCGGCCCCGCTGCGAACTCCGAGGACCGCTCAGTTCTCGCGCTTCTCCTTGATCTTCGCGGCCTTGCCGCGCAGGTCGCGCAGGTAGTACAGCTTGGCGCGACGCACGTCACCACGGGTGACGAGCTCGATCTTCTCGACGATCGGGGTGTGCACCGGGAAGGTGCGCTCGACGCCGACGGAGAACGAGACCTTGCGGACCGTGAAGGTCTCACGGACACCGGAGCCCTGGCGGCGGATCACAACGCCCTTGAACTGCTGCACACGGGAGCGGTTGCCCTCGATGACGCGGACGTGGACGTTGACGGTGTCACCCGGACGGAAGGCCGGGATGTCGCTGCGCAGCGAGGCGGAGTCGACGGAGTCGAGCAGGTGAGACATTTCGTCTGCTTTCTTCGCTGATGCCACAGGTCATCAACGGCAACTAGGTTTCCATGAGGACTGCCGTGCGGGTCGGGGCGGACGTCGTGTCCCCCTGCGGCAGGGGCGCACGCCGGACGGACGCACAGCAGCGGTCTATTCTTCCACGCCCTCTGGCCTGCGCCAAAATCGACCGTACGGCTCGCCGTCCGGGTCGGGGGCCCAGCCCAGGATGGAGAGCATCTCGCGGTCCTTCTTGTCGAAGGCCTTGGGGTCGCAACGTTCGATGAGGTCGGGCCGGTGGGCGGTCGTACGCCGCAGGGCCTCGTCCCGGCGCCAGCGGGCGATCTTCCCGTGGTGGCCGCTGAGCAGCACGTCCGGGATGTCACGGCCGCGCCAGACGGGCGGTTTGGTGTAGACGGGGCCCTCCAGGAGGCTCGCCATCGCGCCGGGCGCGAAGGAGTCGTCCCGGTGGGACTCGGCGTTGCCGAGGACGCCGGGCAGCAGCCTGGCCACGGCCTCCGTGATCACCAGGACGGCCGCCTCGCCGCCGGCCAGGACGTAGTCCCCGATGGACACCTCGTACACCGGCATCCGGGTGGCGTACTCGTCCATGACGCGCCGGTCGATGCCCTCGTAGCGGGCCGGCGTGAAGATCAGCCAGGGGCGCTCGGAGAGCTCCACGGCCAGCTCCTGGGTGAAGGGGCGGCCGCTGGGGGTCGGGACGATCAGCGCGGGCGCGCGGGAGCCCGTCTCGTAGCCGTCGGCGAGGACGGAGTCCAGGGCGTCACCCCAGGGGTCGGTCTTCATGACCATGCCGGGGCCGCCGCCGTACGGCGTGTCGTCGACGGTGTTGTGCCGGTCGTACGTCCACCCGCGCAGGTCGTGCACGTGCACGTTCAGCCGGCCACGCGCGCGTGCCTTGCCGACCAGGGAGACGTTCAGCGGTTCCAGGTACTCGGGGAAGATCGTGACGACGTCGAGGCGCATTACGCCTCGTCCCGCGAGGACGCGATCTCGGCCCGGTCGTCGATCAGGCCGGGCGGAGGCGTGATGACCGCCTTCTGCTCCTCCAGGTCGATCTCGGTGACGATCTCCTCCACGAAGGGGATCATCACCTCGCTGCCGTCGGGCCGCTCCACGATGAACAGGTCCTGGGAGGGCAGGTGCGAGATCTCCGTGATCCGGCCGACCTCCGTGCCGTCCTCGGTGACCACGTCGAGGTCGATGAGCTGGTGGTCGTAGTACTCGTCCTCGTCCTCCGGCAGCACCTCCGGATCGATCTCGGCGATCAGGAGGGTGTTGCGCAGGGTCTCGGCGGCGTTGCGGTCGCCGAAGCCCTCGAAGCGCAGGAGGAGGCGGCCGCTGTGGACGCGGCCGGTCTCGATGGTGAGCGGGCCCGCGGATGCGGGATCGGTGGCCAATACGGCGCCGGGTGCGAGCCTGAGCTCGGGCTCGTCGGTGCGTACCTCCACGGTGACCTCGCCCTTGATGCCGTGGGCGCGGCCGATCCGTGCGACTACGAGCTGCACTGTGCTTGATCTCCTGTCATACGACTGCGGGCCGGGGACGGCCCAGAGGCCCTCCCCGGCCCGAGCCGGTGCTGCGAAACGTCAGCGGACGTGGTCCACGTCGACGAGGTCGACGCGGACGCCGCGGCCGCCGATGGCGCCCACGACGGTGCGCAGGGCACGCGCGGTGCGGCCGTTGCGGCCGATCACCTTGCCGAGGTCCTCGGGGTGAACCCGAACCTCCAGCACGCGCCCGCGGCGCAGGTTGCGCGAGGCGACCTGCACATCGTCCGGGTTGTCGACGATGCCCTTCACGAGGTGCTCAAGCGCCTCTTCGAGCATGCTGCTCAGGCCTCGGTCGACTCGGACTCAGCCGCGGCCTCGTCCTTCTTCTCAGCCTTCTTCTTCTGGGTGATCGCCTCACCCTTGCCCTCGTCCTCACCCGCGAGGGCCTCGAACGACGGACGCGCGGCCTTCGGGGCGGCGACGAGCAGCGGCGCCGGGGCGGGCTCGCCCTTGAACTTCTGCCAGTCGCCGGTCTTCTTCAGGATGGCGAGGACGGGCTCGGTCGGCTGCGCGCCGACACCCAGCCAGTACGCCACGCGCTCGGCGTCCACCTCGATGACCGACGGGTTGTAGGTCGGGTGGTACTTGCCGATCTCCTCGATCGCACGGCCGTCACGACGGGTGCGGGAGTCGGCGACGACGATGCGGTAGTGAGGCGAACGGATCTTGCCCAGACGCTTCAGCTTGATCTTGACTGCCACGGGAGTGGATTCTCCTGGATTTGACGTGGTTGGGCACGGCGAGAATGCCGCGTGGGGATGCGGTACCCGAGTGCCCGACGGACGCGTCAGCCGGAGGAGAGAGGGGTCCTGTGCGGCTGTCGAGTACAGCTAGCCATTGTGCCATACGCGGCGGGCCGCTCTCGGCCGAGGGTCCGTGCGGTGCGGCAGGTACGTCAGGGCACGCCGGAGCGGCACCCGGCGTGGAGGTGAGGTCACGTCGGGTGCGTTGCCCGGCACCGGCACATTGCGGGCCAGTGGACCGCGGCTGCCACGAGCAGTCGCGGTCTCAGCCCGCCGCGGCCCCCACGATCTCCGGGATGCGGAACGGCTTGCCGCAGCCGCCGCACACGATCGGGGCCTGGGCCAGGACCGACGGGACCACCCGGACGTTGCGGCCGCAGTCGCAGACCGCCTTGACGCGGACGCCGCCGCCGGAGGAGCCGTGTCGGGCGGCGGGGCCGCGGAAGGAGCGGGTGGTGTCGGCGGACGTGGCCACCACATGGGCCTTCAGGGCGCGCTGCAGCCGTTCCATGGTCGGCCGGTAGCGCCGCTTCGCCTCGGGGTTGAGCGTGACCAGCGAGAAGCCGCTGCTGGGGTGCGGCTCGTCGGGGTGGTCCAGGCCCAGTTCCTCGGCGATCGCGAGGAATCTGCGGTTGTGGTAGCGGCCGGCCCGGGAGGTGTCACGGATCCCCCGGGCGGCGGCGATGCCGTGGACTGCCTCATGGAGCAGTCGTTCGAAGGAGAGTTCGTGACCGCACGCGGACGACGACTCCCCGATCAGGGACTCTGGCGCGGCAAGGTCTGGCAGCTCGGGGTGGTACCGCTGAATGTCGGCCCACGCCTGCGCCAGCTCTGCGGCGAGGACAGGTGGTGTCTGTGTCGTGCTCACGTAATGACAACGAGCGTGAGTGCCCCCGTGTTCCTATTCCGGGGCATCCCAAATAATTTGCACTTACCCGTCAGTTGCCGCTGATGCGTCCTGACGAGGGCGGGTGCGCTGATCTGCGGAGAAGCCTCACAGCTCATACCAAGCCGGTGCGTAGAGTGACGTACGCCCCGGCGCGTAGCGTTGATCCGCGCGCCGGGACAGTTGTGGTCGGCGAGTGCGCAAGAGGCGTTTCGGTCGCTCTCGTGACGCGGGCGCTACTTCAGTAAGCGCGCGCGACGACCGCGACGTTACCCGGGGCGTCCCCGTCGTCCGGAACGGACCCGTCCGCGGCGACCAGACACCGTACGGTCACCGCGTGCTCGGCCAGTTCGGCCTCGCCCCGCTCGCCGAGGACGGCCCACGGGATACGCGCCCAGCCGCCGGCGGTGACGGCCTCGACGGCCTCCCCGATCGTCGCCACGTCCGTCGTACGGGACTCGCGGCGCTCCCGGGACTGCCGCAGCAGCAGCGCCTGGTCCTCTTCCAGGATCGCCGGGAGGAGGTCCGCGAGCGCGTCGAGGGCCACCGGCTCCTTGCCGCCCGGGATGCGGCGGGCCAGCATCGCCGTGCCGTTCTCCAGGTCGCGCGGGCCGATCTCGATGCGCACCGGGATGCCCTTGAGCTCCCAGTCGACCGCGCGGCGCCCGAACGGCGTGTCGGTGCGGTCGTCGACCCGGACGCGGATCCCGGCCGCCGTCAGCCGGTCGCCGATCTCGCGGACCTTGGCCAGAACCGCCTCGTCGTCCTTGATGGCGAGGACGACGGCCTGGATCTGCGCCAGACGCGGCGGCACGCGCAGGCCGTCGTCGTCCCCGTGCGTCATCACCAGGGCGCCGATCATGCGCGTGGTCGAGCCCCAGGAGGTCTGCCAGACGTACTCCTGCGTGCCGTCCTTCGACAGATAGCGGGTGTTGAACGCCTTCGCGAAGTTCTGGCCCAGTTCATGGCTGGTGACCATCTGCAGGGCCTTGCCGTCGCCCATCATGCTTTCGAGCGTGAGGGTGTTGACGGCCCCCGCGAAGCGCTCCTTGACCGTCTTGCGGCCGGAGACGAAGTCCATCGCGAGGACGTCCTCCAGGAAGTCGCCGTAGACCTCGCGCTGGATGAGCGCGGCGAAGTCGCGCGCCTCCTCGTACGTGGCGTGCGCGGTGTGCCCCTCCTGCCACAGGAACTCGGAGGTGCGCAGGAAGAGTCGGGGACGCAGCTCCCACCGCACCACGTTCGCCCACTGGTTGATGAGCAGGGGCAGGTCGCGGTAGCTCTGCACCCACTTGGAGAAGTAGTCGTTGATGATGGTCTCGGACGTCGGGCGGACGACCGCGGGCTCCTCCAGCTCCTTGCCGCCGCCGTGCGTGACCACCGCCAGTTCGGGCGCGAACCCCTCGACGTGGTCGGCCTCCTTGGTGAGGTACGACTGCGGGATCAGCAACGGGAAGTAGGCGTTCTGCGTCCCCGTCTCCTTGATCCGGGCGTCCATCTCGGCCTGCATCCGCTCCCACAGCCCGTACCCGTACGGTCGGATCACCATGGTGCCGCGCACCGGTCCGTTGTCGGCCAACTCGGCCTTGGCGGTCAGATCCTGGTACCAGCGCGGGAAGTCGTCCGCACGGGGCGTGAGAATGGGTGCCTTCGCCATGGCGTGATGGTACGGGCTCGTATTGCGGGGATGTGAATTCTCGCCACAGGCACCGGCAACCCCGATCCGGGGACCTACGACCCCTGGACGCCGTCGCGAGCCGGGAGTTACCTGGCATACGTGGGGAGTGCGAGCGCACGGCACGGGGGCCACTGAACCGGGCACACCACCAACTCTTGGCGGATTGGGGCGCTTACCTATGACACCTACGCTCGTGCGGGACCACCTGTCTCATGCGGGATCCGCACCCCGCGTGAGCCTGGACTCACGCGCGCGTGACTGGTCGGAGATCCAGGAGCGGATGCTTGTCCCGCTCTACGAGGCCGTCTACGAGCGACTTGACGTCGGCCCCGGCACACGGTTGCTGGGCCTCGGCTGCGGATCCGGGCTCGCCCTGCTGATGGCGGCCTCCAGAGGGGCCGCGGTCACCGGCGTCGAGTCCGACCACCCCGAGCGGTTAGCCCTCGCGCGGGAGCGGCTGCTGCCCAACGCCTGGCGTGCACGCGCGCGTGCGGGCAGCCGGATCGTCGCGGGTCCACCCCGGGACGCGGCCGGCGCTAAGACGCCCGCGTACAGCCTGGTGACCGCCTTCGAGCCCATCGGGTGCCTGGCCGGCGACTCCGAGGGGCTCGGTGCGCAGCTCGCCGCCGCCACCCCGCTCGCCGAGCGCGGCACGCCGGTGGTGCTGGCCGGCTGGGGGCCGCCGGAGCGCTGCGCGACCTCGGCCGTGCTGCGGGTGGCGTCCCGGCTCGCGGATCCCGAGCGCGCGGCGCACGGCTGGCGCACCGCCCTGCGCGACGACCTGGAGGAGGTCGCCCAGCGGGCCGGGCTGCGGCCGGACGGCTCGGGGCGGGTGGCCTGCCCGTTCGGGTACGCCGACCTCGCCAGCGCCGTACGCGGCCTGTTGTCGACGGGACTGTTCGACGCGGCGATCGCGGCCACGGACCAGGAGCGGGTGGACAAGGAACTGACCGAGGCCCTGCACCCGCACCAGCGGCGGGACGGGACGGTGTGGATGCCGAACGTGTTCCGCTACCTGATCGCCCGGACGCCCTAGGCGGCGGACGTCCTGGGCGCGGACCTCCCGGACGCCCTAGGCGTCCGCGTTCTTCGTCAGGCGGGTGATGCCCGCGATCCGGTACGCGTCCGCCTCCTCCAGCGTCTCGTTCTCCAGCAGCGCCTCGGCCAGGGCGTCCAGCTTGCCCCGGTGCTCGCGGAGCTTGTCGCGGGCCTCCTCGTAGCACTCGTCGACGATCCGGCGCATCTCCGCGTCGATCACGTCGAGCGTCTGCGGGGCGGCGGCGAGGCCGTACGCCTGCTGGGCGTCGCTGGGCAGGGCGGAGAGCCGGCCGACGCGTTCGCTCATGCCCCAGCGGGCCACCATCCCGCGCGCGATGTTGGTGACCTGTTCGAGGTCGTTCTCCGCGCCGGTGGTGACGACCCCGTAGACCACCTGCTCCGCCGCCATGCCGCCCAGCGCGCCGATGATGCGTCCGCGCAGGTATCCCTCGGAGTGCGCGTACCGCTCGACCTCGGGGGTCGACATCGTCACGCCGAGCGCCCGGCCGCGCGGCACGATGGTGACCTTGCGGACGGGGTCGGCGCCGGGCTCCAGCATGCCGAGCAGGGCGTGCCCGCTCTCGTGGTACGCGGTGCGGCGGCGGTCCTCCTCGGGCATGACGAGGGTGCGTTCGGCGCCCAGTTGCACCTTCTCCAGGGCCTCGGACAGGTCCGAGCGGGTCACCTCGTCCTGCTTGCGCTTGACCGCGAGCAGCGCGGCCTCGTTGGCGAGATTGGCCAGATCCGCACCTGTCATGCCGGGGGTCGTACGGGCCAGGTGGGCCAGGTCGACGTCCCCGGAGAGCGGGATCTCGCGGGTGTGGATCCGCAGGATCGCCTCGCGGCCCCCGCGGTCCGGCGGGGCGACGTTGACCACGCGGTCGAAGCGGCCGGGCCGGGTCAGCGCGGGGTCGAGGATGTCGGCGCGGTTGGTCGCCGCGATGACGATCACGCCCTCCGAGCCGGAGAAGCCGTCCATCTCCGTGAGGATCTGGTTCAGCGTCTGCTCGCGCTCGTCGTGGCCGCTCACCGAGGGGCCGCCGCCGCGCTGCCGGCCGATCGTGTCGATCTCGTCGATGAAGATGATCGACGGCGCCACCTTGCGGGCCTCGGCGAACAGTTCGCGCACCCGGGACGCGCCGACACCGACGATCATCTCGATGAACTCGGAGGCGGAGGCGGAGAAGAACGGCACACCCGCCTCGCCCGCGACGGCCCGGGCCAGCAGGGTCTTGCCGGTGCCCGGCGGACCCGCGAGCAGCACGCCTCTCGGCATCTTCGCGCCCATCTTGCGATAGGCGTCGGGGTGCTCCAGGAAGTCGACGACGTCGTCGAGCTCGCCCTTGACCTCGTCGATGCCCGCCACGTCCGCGAACGTCGTGCGCTCGGTGCCGGGCCGCAGCTCGACCGGTTTGGGCGGCTCCTTGCGGCCGAACATTCCGCCCGCACCGCCCAGTCCGGCGCCGATGCGCCGGGCGAAGAAGATCCACACGCCGACCAGCAGCACGATCGGCACCAGCGAGAGCAGCAGGTTGGACACCAGGCTGCGCTCCTGCACGACCGGCTGTGCGGTCACCTGGACGCCGTGGCCGGTCAGGCTCTTCCACAGGTTGTCGGACGCGAAGGCCGGGCGCTGTGTCCGGAACTTGGTGTATTCGCCGCCGCCCTCGGGATTGCTCCGGGCGGTCTTGAGCTGGCCCTGGATCGCGTCGCCCTTGGAGTAGATCCTGGCGACGTTGCCGGCGTCGACCTGCCGGCTGAACTCCGTGTACGAGATCGTCGGCTCGTTGCCCTGGCCGAGGTAGTTGAGCCCCACGTAGGCCAGCACGAACACCACGAGCGCGGCGAAGACCAGGCCCCACCACTTGCCGCGCAGCCGTCTGCCCCCGGGCCGCCGGGGCGACTCGTCCGGGGTGCCCTCGGAGCGCCACGGCTGGTCAGGTGCCTTGCGGGGTGGCGCGGCATTGCTCATATCTGGACGTTACGGCACATGGCGGACCTCGGCACGCGCTGAGGGCGCCCCTCCCGGAAGAAGGGCGCCCTCAGTGCCGTACGCATGTCAGCCCATGCCGCATGTCAGCCCATGAACTTCTTGAACTCGTCCGGCAGCTCGAACTCCTCACCGCCCTGCTGCGGCAGCCCGAAAGCTCCGCCCTGGGCGGCCGCCTCGCGGCGCTGGGCCTCCTCCAGCTCCTGCTGCTTGCGCTTCATCGGGTTGCCGGAGCGCTGCTTGCCCTTGGCCTTCTTCGGCTGCTTCTTGGCGCGGCCGGGGCCGCCGCCCATGCCCGGGATCCCCGGCATACCGGGCATGCCGCCGCCCTGGGCCATGCGGGACATCATCTTGCGGGCCTCGAAGAACCGCTCGACCAGGCCCTTGACCGCACTGACCTCTACGCCGGAACCCTTGGCGATACGGGCGCGGCGCGAACCGTTGATGATCGTCGGGTCCTGGCGCTCGCCCGGGGTCATCGACTTGATGATCGCGCCCACGCGGTCGACTTCGCGCTCGTCCAGGTTGTTGATCTGGTCCTTGATCTGGCCCATGCCCGGGAGCATGCCGAGCAGCTTGCTGATGCTGCCCATCTTCCTGACCTGCTCCATCTGGGACAGGAAGTCGTCCAGGGTGAAGTCCTGGCCCTTCTTGGACGCCAGCTTGGAGGCCATCTTGGCGGCCTCTTCCTGGCTGAACGTCTTCTCCGCCTGCTCGATCAGGGTGAGCAGGTCACCCAGGTCGAGGATGCGGGAGGCCATCCGGTCCGGGTGGAACGCGTCGAAGTCCTCCAGCTTCTCGCCGTTCGACGCGAACATGATCGGCTTGCCGGTGACCTGGCGGATCGACAGGGCGGCACCACCGCGGGCGTCACCGTCGAGCTTGGAGAGCACCACGCCGTCGAAGCCGACGCCGTCGCGGAAGGCCTCGGCGGTGTTGACCGCGTCCTGACCGATCATCGCGTCGACGACGAAGAGGATCTCGTCCGGCGAGACCGCGTCCCGGATGTCCGCGGCCTGCTGCATCATCTCCTGGTCGATGCCCAGGCGGCCGGCGGTGTCCACGATCACGATGTCGTGGACCTTGGTCCTCGCGTGCTCGATGGAGTCCTTGGCGACCTTGACCGGGTCGCCGACGCCGTTGCCCGGCTCGGGGGCGAAGACCGCGACGCCGGCGCGCTCGGCGACGACGCTCAGCTGGTTGACGGCGTTCGGGCGCTGGAGGTCGGCGGCGACCAGCAGCGGCGAGTGGCCCTGCTCCTTCAGCCACCGGCCGAGCTTGCCCGCGAGGGTGGTCTTACCGGCACCCTGCAGACCCGCCAGCATGATCACGGTGGGGGGCTGCTTGGCGAAACGCAGCCGCCGGGTCTCGCCGCCGAGGATGGTGACCAGCTCGTCGTTGACGATCTTGAGCACCTGCTGGGCGGGGTTCAGCGCCTTGGAGACCTCGGCGCCCAGGGCGCGCTCCTTGACGTTCTTGATGAACGTCCGCACGACCGGCAGGGCCACGTCCGCTTCGAGGAGCGCGATGCGAATCTCGCGGGCCGTGGCGTCGATGTCCGCCTCGGACAACCGCCCCTTGCCGCGCAGGCTCTTGAAAGTCGCTGAGAGGCGATCGGAGAGAGTATCGAACACGGCGGCGTCGGTCCTCGGGGTCGGGGTCGGCTTAAGGAATCGCCCTCCAGGGTATCCCGGCCCGGCTGAAGCGGGTCACTGTCATCCCCGGAAGGCCACTTCCGGGGGCGCTGTCACCCCTGCAGGGCCTCCTCCAGCTTCCGCGCCACCGTCGCCGCCTCGTCGCCGGGCAGCGGCGAGCCGTCGGTGCCGGTCACGTAGAAGGCGTCCACGGCGTTGGCGCCGAGGGTCGAGACATGGGCGCTGCGCACCCGCACCCGCGCGTCCTCCAGCGCCTGCCCGATCCGGAACAGCAGGCCCGGGGCGTCCTGGGCGCGGACCTCGATCACCGTGGCGTGCCGGGAGGCCGCGGAGGCCACCGTGACGCGGGCGGGCGGCGCGATCCAGCCACGGCGGCGGGGGTAGGCGGCGTCGCGTTCGGCGAGGCGGCCGGTGACGTCCAGGGAGCCGTCGAGGGCGCGGACCAGGTCGGCGCGCAGCCGGGCCGCCTGGGGCAGGGAGCCGTACTCCGCCGCCACGCGCCAGTCGAGCAGCAGCACGGAGCCGTCGTCGACGTCGTCCGGGAGGCTCAGGGTGCGCAGTTCCGCGGTGCGCACGGTCAGGCGGTGCACGGCCAGCACACCGGCGACCGCGGGCAGCACCCAGGGCTGGTCCGGTACGGCGATGAGGAGCTCCACGCCGAGGGGTTCGGGCTCCCCGGACGGTTCCTCCTCGGCCGGCGGCTCGGCCTGGGCGCGCAGCGCGAGGACCGGCCCGCGCGTGCGGAACGCCTCGATGGCGAGCCGCTCCTGCTCGGCGGTGGGCGCGGCGGGCTCGGGTTCCTCGGGGGCGTCCCCCGCGAGCACGGCCGAGACCCGTTTCACCAGGTCGGCGACGAGGGAGCCGCGCCAGGACGACCAGGCGGCGGGCCCCGTGGCCATCGCGTCCGCCTCGGTGAGCGCGTGCAGCAGCTCCAGGGTGCCCTGTGTGCCGACCGCCTGGGCGACCGAGCGGACGGTGGCCGGATCGTCCAGGTCGCGCCGGGTGGCCGTCTCGATGAGGAGAAGGTGGTGGCGTACGAGCGTCGACAGGACGCCCACGTCCGCGCGGTCGAAGCCGATCCGCGCCGCCACGTCCTTGGCGATGATCTCGCCGGCCACGGAGTGGTCGCCGGGCCAGCCCTTGCCGATGTCGTGCAGCAGCGCCGAGACGAGGAGGAGGTCGGGGCGGCTGACGCGACGGGTGAGCTCGGAGGCGCGGACGGCCGTTTCGATGAGGTGCCGGTCGACGGTCCAGATGTGGACGGCGTTGCGCTGGGGGCGGCAGCGGACCCGCTCCCAGTCCGGCAGCAGGCGCGTGATCAGGCCTTCCGCCTCCAGTGCCTCCCAGACCTCGACGGTGGGACGGCCGGAGCCGAGCAGGGTGACGAGCTGCTCGCGGGCCTCGGCGGGCCAGGGCGTGGGCAGGGGGCGGGCGGTGGCCGCCATGCGCCGCACGGCGTGCAGGGAGAGCGGGAGGCCGGACTGTGCGGCGGCGGCCGCGGCGCGCAGCGGGAGCACGGGGTCGCGTTCGGGGCGTGCGGCGCGGGCGAGGACCACCTCGCCGTCCTGTTCCACCACGCCCTCGGCGAGCGGCGACCGCTCGGTGACCGGCTTGGAGCCCCCGAGCATGGCACGCAGCCGGGGCCGCACGGCGCGCGAGCGCAGCACGCGCCCCACTTCACGCCAGGTGACGTCACTGGCGTACGAGATGACCCGCGCCGCCTCGTACACCTGCCGCAGCAGGGTGTCGGCGTCGAGGAGGCCGAGCTCGGCGGCGACCTGGTCCTGTTCCTGCAGGGCCAGCCGGTCGGTGGCGCGCCCGGTGGTCAGATGCAGCGCGTCGCGCACGTCGAGCAGGCTCCGCCGGGCGTCGGCGAGGCCCTCGCGCGGGGCGTCGGCCAGCCAGGAGGCGGCGACGGCACGCAGGGCGGTGGCGTCGCGCAGGCCGCCCCGGGCCTCCTTGAGGTCCGGTTCCAGCAGGTACTGCAGCTCGCCCTGGCGCTCGGCGCGCTCGGCGCACAGCTCCTGGAGTTCGGGCAGGCGCTTGGGCGCCTGGTTGCGCCAGTCGGCGAGCACCGCCGTGCGCAGTCCGGCCGTGAGGCCGAGGTCGCCGGCGAGGTGCCGGGCGTCGAGCAGGCCGAGCTGGACCTTGAGGTCCTCGGCGGCCGTCCGGCGGGCCTCCGACGGCGTCCGCACGGAGTGGTCGAGGGCCAGGCCGAGGTCCCAGACGGGGTACCAGAGGCGGTCGGCGAGGGCGGCGACCGTCTTGCTGTCGCCGCCGTCGTGCAGCAGGACGAGGTCGAGGTCGCTGCGCGGGGACAGCTCGCCGCGTCCGTAGCCGCCGACGGCCACCAGCGAGACACCCTTGAGCCCCTCGGCGGCCGCGGTGAACAGCCCCGTCAGCCAGTCGTCCGTCAGCTCGGCGAGGGCCGCACGGCGCGGCGGCCCGGACCGCGCCCCCTCGGTGAGGAGGCGCAGCCGGGCCGCCGCGTAGCCGCTGGGTCCCGAGTCCTCCGCGTCCTTCGGAACATCCGTACTCGTCACCCAGCGACTCCTGTCCTTCTTCCGTGGTGAGCGGGCCCGCCGTCCGTGGTGGCGGATCCGCTCCGAGCGGGTCGGCTCAGAGCGCGTCCGGGCCGCGCTCGCCGGTCCGTACCCGGACGGCCGTCTCGACCGGCAGGGACCAGACCTTGCCGTCACCGATCTTGCCCGTACGGGCCGCCTTGACGACGACCTCGATCAGCTGCTCGGCGTCGTCGTCCTCGGCCAGCACCTCGATACGGATCTTGGGGACCAGGTCGACCGTGTACTCGGCACCGCGGTAGACCTCGGTGTGTCCCCTCTGACGACCGTAGCCGCTGGCCTCGGTGACCGTCAGTCCGTGCACGCCGAAGGCCTGAAGGGCCTCCTTGATCTCGTCGAGCCGGTGAGGCTTCACGACGGCGGTGATGAGCTTCATGCGTCCACCTTCTTGCTCTGCGTGCCGGCCACGGCAGGAGCGGAGACGGTGCCGAGGACACCGCCGCCCGCGCCGCTGAAGTCGTATGCGGTCTCGGCGTGCTCCGCCTGGTCGATGCCGGAGACCTCCTCGTCCTCGGTGACCCGCATACCGATGGTCTTGTCGAGGAGGAAGGCGAGGATCGCGGAGGCGACCAGGGAGTAGGCGAGGACCGCGAAGACGCCCGCGCACTGCTTCCACAGCTGGTCGAAGGAGTGGTTGCCGTAGAAGACACCCGTCGCGGTGGACTGGCCCTTGCCGGTGGCGAAGAATCCGATGAGCAGGGAACCGATGATTCCGCCGACCATGTGGACGCCGACGACGTCGAGGGAGTCGTCGTAGCCGAACTTGAACTTCAGGCTCACGGCCGCAGCGCAGGCGACACCGGCGATGGCGCCGACGGCGATCGCGCCGAGCGGGGAGACCGCGCCACCGGACGGGGTGATCGCGACCAGACCGGCGACCGCACCGGAGGCGGCGCCCAGCGTGGTGAAGGCGCCGTGCCGGATCTTCTCGTAGGCGAGCCAGGCCAGCATGGCGGCGGCGGTGGCGACCTGCGTGTTGACGAACATCAGCGCGCCGACGCCGTCGTCGTTGCCGAGCCACGAGCCGGCGTTGAAGCCGAACCAGCCGAACCACAGGAGCCCTGCGCCGAGCATGACCAGCGGGAGGCTGTGCGGACGCATCGGGTCCTTCTTGAAGCCGACGCGCTTGCCAATGACCAGGATCACGCCGAGGGCCCCGGCACCCGCGTTGATGTGGACCGCCGTACCACCGGCGAAGTCGATCACGCCGAGCTTGTAGGCCCAGCCGTCGGCGCCCCAGACCCAGTGGGCGACCGGGACATAGACGATCGTGGCCCACAGGGCGACGAAGAGCGACCACGCCGAGAACTTGACGCGGTCCGCGAGGGCGCCGCTTATCAGGGCCGGTGTGATGATGGCGAACATCATCTGGAAGACCATGAAGACGAAGATCGGGATGTTGTAGCCGTCCCAGAGCTGCGTCAGCCCGATGTTGCTGAGGCCGAACCAGTCGGAGTTCCAGCCGATGAGGCTGTTGTTCGTGCCGAAGGCGAGGGAGAAGCCGTAGAGCACCCACAGAATGGTGACGATGCCCATGCTGATGAAGCTCATCATCAGCATGTTGAGGGTGCTCTTGACGCGGACCATGCCTCCGTAGAAGAAGGCGAGACCCGGGGTCATGATCAGCACCAGGGCGGAACAGATGAGCATGAAGCCTGTGTTCGCGGAGGACAGCTTGGGTGCCTCCGCGGCAAGCGTGATGGCTGGTGCCATCGGCGTCTCCTCGTCGATTGGTACGGCCCCGTGCGGGCGAAGCCTGAGAGCGGTCCGGTCAAGTGAGGGGTGGGCCGGTTATGCGCCATGAGATTGGCGCAGCGCGGTTTCGGTCGAAGCCCCTCGTTGTTTCGCCGGAGTGACGAAGGCGCCCTGTGTGTTACGCCTCGATGAATTGCGGGATGTCCGTCCCGGGGATCGTTATCGTGGCGCAACCTTTTGCGGAGGAAAGAAACCGGCCGCGGTCGGCCTTCCGATGACCTGGCATGGGGGAGCCGAGTCGGGCAGTTCGGGAGGGCCGGCCGCGGCCGGGGCTCGGGGGTCGGGCGGTGGTCAGACCGCCTCGGCGGTCTCGGGAAGGTCGACGGCGAGCTGGTCGGTGAGGTCGACCACCTCGGTCAGGTCGCCGAAGTCGCGCACGGCCGAGCCGACGGTCTTTCGGATACGGGTGTTCACCCGCTCGGAGCGGACCTTCTTGGCGACCTGCATGGCCTGCGAGGCCATCACCGTGCTCTGCTCGGGTTCGCGGCGCAGCAGGTGCACCGTGGCCATGCCGATCAGGTTCAGTGCGTACGACCGCTGGTGCTCGGAGTCCTTGGCGAACAGCTCCACGGCCCGCTGCATCAGGGGCTCGGCCAGGGAGGCGTAGGTGGGGCTGCGGCCGGCGACATAGGCGAGGTCGCGGAAGGAGTGGGAGTTCTCGCCGTAGAGCTCGGCCTCGGAGAAGAAGCGGATCCAGTCGGGGTCCGGCTCGTCCCATTCGTCGGCCTCGGAGAAGGTGTCCTCGGCCATCCGGACCGCCCGCTTGCACTTGCCGGGCTGGCCCATGTTGGCGTAGGCGCGGGCCTCCATCGCATACAGCATCGCCTGGGTGCGCGGGCTCGCGCAGTCCCGGCTGCCGTACTGCGCGAGGTGGATCAGCTCCAGGGCGTCCTCGGGCCGGCCCAGGTGGATCATCTGGCGGCTCATGCTGGACAGGACGTACGAGCCGAGCGGCTTGTCGCTCGCCTCCTTGGCGGCGTGCAGGGCGAGGACGAAGTACTTCTGCGCGGTGGGCTGGAGCCCGATGTCGTAGCTCATCCAGCCCGCCAGTTCGGCGAGTTCGGCGGCGACCTTGAACAACTTCCTGGTGGTGGCCTCCGGCTGGGGCTCCTGGAGCAGGTCGGTGACCTCGTGCAGCTGGCCGACGACCGCCTTGCGGCGCAGCCCGCCGCCGCACTGGGCGTCCCACTGACGGAACATCACCGTGGTGGACTCCAGCAGGTCCAGCTCGGGCTTGGAGAGGCGGCCGGGGCGGCGCGACTCGTACGGCTCGGGTTCGGGCGACGCGATGGGGCCGCCCGGCGAGGGGACGAGCCAGCGCTGCATCGGCTCGATGAGGGACGGGCCCGCGGACAGGGCCAGCGAGGTCCCGAGGAAGCCGCGCCGCGCCAGCATGAGGTCGCTGCGCGAGAACTCGCTGAGCAGAGCCACCGTCTGCGGGCCGGTCCAGGGCAGGTCGACGCCGGACACGGAGGGTGACTGGCGGGCGGCCCGCAGACCGAGGTCCTCGACCGAGACCACGCAGCCGAACCGCTCGGAGAACAGCTCGGACAGGATCCGGGGGATCGGCTCGCGCGGGTTCTCCCCGTCGAGCCAGCGGCGCACTCGCGAGGTGTCCGTGGAGATGTGGTTGGCGCCCAACTGGCGTGCCCGGCGGTTCACTTGCCGGGCCAGCTCGCCCTTGGACCAGCCGCTGCGCACGAACCACGAGCCGAGCAGCTCATTGGGGCGCTTGTCAGCGTTCATCCCGCTACCGCCGTTGCCGCCCACTGGAACGCCCCCATCCCTGAGACCACTTGTCGCCGACTGCGCCAAGCCCTATCAGAATGCCGGTAAATACGGCCGCCCGTCCGGTACTTCTCACCCTTCGAACGGGATGTCGAGTTGCCTCCGGCATACCCACGAGTGCATGTGCCCCCAGGACTCGTGCACTCAAAGTAATCCTACGATCACGCGCCCAGCCATGGCGATCCCGGAAACGCCACCATTCGCCACCCCTTCGAATGAACTCACGGTCGCCCAGGCGCGATTCACTTGACATAGGACGGCCAGGAGTAGGTGGAGCGGTGCACTCAGGGGCGCACACCGCCGGGCGCACCACCACGGGCACTTCAGGGCGCCACCCGACCCCTCGGGCGGGTCCGCCGCGACGTTGAGTCACTTTCTGCTTCCGTTCCGTTCCATGGCGTAACCACCGGCGCGCTGAACCCGTTGGAGGGGGCATGGGCTTCACGATCGGCGGCATTCGGGAGATCCGCTCCGGCACGCGGCGGCGCGGGCGTTCGTCGGAGTGCACGGCCGTTGCCGAGTTCACCGGACTGTGGGGCTGGGACGTGGTACCGGGCGCACGGGCCGCGGGGGGTGCCTGTTCCTGTGGCCGGGCGGATTGTCGCGCACCGGGCGCGCATCCGCTGGAGTTCGCGCCCCAGGTCTGCGCCGGGGCGACGCTCGACGACGTCACCAAGGCCTGGGGCGAGTTCCCCGGCGCCGCGGTGATGCTGCCCGTCGGGCGCGCGTTCGACGTCATCGAGGTCGCCGAGCCCGCCGGGCGTCGCGCGCTGGTCCGTCTGGAACGCATGGGCCTCCCCCTCGGCCCGGTGATCGCGACCCCGGACCACCGCGCCCACTTCCTGGTCGCCCCCGGCGCCGCCGCGGAACTGCCGGCGCTGCTCTACCGCATGGGCTGGGACGACCCGTCCTCCCTCGACCTGCGCGGCCTCGGCCCGGGCGCCCACATCACGGCGCCGCCGTCCGACCGGGGCGGCCTCGGCCCGGTGCGCTGGCTGCGGCCGCCGGCACTGGACTCGGTGTCGAGGCCCCCGGCGGCCCGATTGCTCCTGGGGACGCTGGCGTACGTGGCGCACCGGTCGAGGGCGTGACCCTTCGGCCGCGACCGTGCCGTCGTGGCCGAACGCCGAAACCGATCACCCCTACAAACCGAACACCCCTACAAGGCGAAGCGCCCGTCCCCCACTGTGTCGTGGGGCGGGCGCCTCATCGTTTCTCCTGACTGCGGGAGACGATCTCTTTCCGTTTCCGGGGAGTGATCAGTCTCCGATGAGGGCGTCGACGAACGCCTCCGGCTCGAACGGCGCGAGGTCGTCGGCGCCCTCGCCGAGACCGACCAGCTTCACCGGCACGCCCAGCTCGCGCTGGACCGCGACGACGATGCCGCCCTTGGCGGTGCCGTCCAGCTTGGTCAGCACGATGCCGGTGATGTCGACGACCTCGGCGAAGACGCGGGCCTGGACGAGGCCGTTCTGCCCGGTGGTGGCGTCGAGCACGAGGAGCACCTCGTCCAGCGGCGCGTGCTTCTCGACGACGCGCTTGACCTTGCCGAGCTCGTCCATGAGGCCGGTCTTGGTGTGCAGCCGCCCGGCGGTGTCGATGAGCACCACGTCGACGCCCATCTCCTTGCCCTCCTTCACCGCGTCGAACGCGACGGAGGCGGGGTCGCCGGCCTCGGGGCCGCGCACGGTGTAGGCGCCGACGCGCTCACCCCAGGTCTGCAGCTGGTCGGCGGCGGCGGCACGGAAGGTGTCGGCGGCGCCGAGGACGACGGTACGGCCGTCGGCCACGAGCACGCGCGCGAGCTTGCCGGTGGTGGTGGTCTTGCCGGTGCCGTTGACGCCGACGACCATCACGATGCCCGGCTTGCGGTCCTCGGGCTCGGTCTTGACCGTGCGGTCGAAGTCGGTGCCGACGAGGGTGAGCAGCTCCTCGCGCAGGAGCCCGCGCAGCTCCGCGGGCGTGCGGGTGCCGAGCACCTTCACGCGCTCGCGCAGCCGCTCGACGAGCTCCTGGGTGGGCTGCACGCCGACGTCGGCGGTCAGCAGGGTGTCCTCGACCTCCTCCCAGGTCTCCTCGTCGAGGTGCTCGCGGGACAGCAGGGTGAGCAGGCCCTTGCCGAGGGCGTTCTGCGAGCGGGAGAGGCGGGCGCGCAGGCGGACCAGCCGGCCTGCGGTGGGCTCCGGGACCTCGATCTCGGGTACCGGCAGCTCTTCGACGGCGGGTGGCTCCTCGACGGCGACCGGGGGGGAGCCCCCGGGGAGGTCCACCTCCTCGATCGTCCGGCGCGGTTCGTCGCGGGGCGTCTCGGCCTCGTCGCCGACGTGCGGCTCGGCCGGTGGGGCGGTGATGTCGGGCGCGGCGGGCGGCGGCGGGGGCAGCGACTTCTTCCGTCGGCTGCCGACGATGAGCCCGCCGAGCGCGCCGAGCACGACCACGGCGATGACTACAGCAAGGATGACGGTTTCCATAACGCGTCCAGTATCAGCTATGGGTACCGGCGCAACCCAGTTTGTGGGTTCCTCCAAGCGTCAAGGTCCATTATGGCTGCTTTGTCGGATTAACGTACGATGGTGCGCCATGAGCACCACCGGCCCGCGCGATGGCGCCCTGGAACAGCTCGAAGAGACCCTGGAGTGCCACGGCGTCGAAACCCGGGGACTGGAACCCGTCCCCCGCGCCGAGCGCACCGCGCGGACCCGCGGACTCCTCTCCACCTGGATCGCCGCCAACATCACCGTCCTGTTGCTGACCATGGGCGCGAGCCTGGGAGTGTCGTACGGGCTGAACTTCTGGCAGGCCCTGGTGGTCGGTGTCGCGGCGCCGGTCGTCTCGTTCGGCCTGGTCGGCCTGACGGGAATCGCCGGGAAGCGCGGCGGCGCGCCCGGCATGGCCCTGTCCCGCGCGGTCTTCGGCCAGCGCGGCAATCTGCTCCCCGGCTCGCTGATCTGGGTCGCGCGCTGGGGCTGGGAGACGATCAACGCGGTGATCGGCGCGTACGCGCTGCTGACCGTTCTGCACATCCTCTTCGGCATCAGGAGCACCACTCCCCTGATCATCGCCACCCTGTTGCTCTTCGTGGTCGCCACGTTCGCGATCTCGGGCATGGGCATCCACGCGGTGCGGCGCTGCAACAGGTGGGCGACCTGGCTGTTCGGCGCCTTCTCCGTGCTGGTCCTCGGCCACCTGGTCGCGAGCACGGACTGGGGCGGGGTCTTCCGCGAGCCCGCCGGGCCCACGGCCGCGATGGTCACCGGGATCGGGCTGATCGCCGCCGGGGGCATCAGCTGGGCGCCGACCTCGCCGGACTTCACGCGCTACCTGCCGCGCCGGGCGTCCTCGACGGCGATCGTGCGCAACACCGTCGGCGGCGCGGTCGTCGTCGTACTCCCGATGATCCTCATGGGCACGGTGATGGCCAGGGCCACCCCGGACCTCGCCTCGACGGCCGACCCCGTCTCCTTCCTCGGCGAGATCCTCCCCCTGTGGCTCGCCGTCCCCTACCTCCTCACGGCCCTGGTCGGCATGCTGCTGATCAACGCGATGTCGATGTACTCGGCCGGCTTCACCGCGCAGACCCTCGGCCTCAGGATCCCGCGCCCCTGGGCGGTCTGCGTCAACGCGGTGATCTCGCTGGTCCTCGGCGGCGTCCTGATGCTGGTGGCGAGGAGCTTCACGGGCTCCTTCATCGCCTTCCTGTCGCTGCTCGCGGTGGCCTTCTCGGCCTGGGTCGGCGTCTTCGGCGCGGACATGCTGCGCCGCACCGCGTACGACGCGCGGGCCCTGCTCGACACCACCCGCACCAGCGCCTACTGGTACCGGGGCGGCTTCTGCCCCGCCGCCGTCACGGCCTGGGCCGTCGGCCTCGGCACGGGACTGCTGTTCACCAGGTCCGACTGGTTCCGCGGCCCGCTCGCCGCGAACAACCCGGTGGGGCGCTTCGGCCTCGGCTGGGTGGCGACGATCCTCGCCGCCGGCCTGCTGTACGCGCTCCTGCCCAAGCCGGCGGCGACGACCGCGCACTCGGAGCCGACCGAGGACTGCGGCCGGGTCACGGCCTGAGCGCGACCGCCCCGCCACACCCATGGCCATCTGACGCATCGTCAGCTAACGTCCCCCGCACCGAACCCCACCGACCCGGTGACAGGGGGACCAGCCATGCCCGTGACGGTCGTCCGTTTCAACCTCGTCGAGCCCGGCGCCGAGCCCGCCTCCCTCGCAGCCCGCTACCGGGCCGCCGTGGACATGGCCGCGTACGCCGACGAGCACGGCATCAGCACCGTGCAGACCGAGGAGCACCACGGAGTCCCGAACAACTGGCTGCCCTCCCCCTTCGCCTTCGCGGGCGCGGTGTTCGGGGCGACCCGGCGGATCACGGTCACCGTCTCCGCGGTCATCGGCCCCCTGCACGACCCGCTGCGGCTGGCCGAGGACATCGCCGTACTGGACCTGCTGAGCGGCGGCCGGCTGATCACCGTCGCCGGGATCGGGTACCGGCCCGAGGAGTACGCCCTGTTCGACGTGGAGTGGAGGCGGCGCGGCCGGCTGCAGGACGAGCTGCTGGAGACCCTGCTCAAGGCCTGGACCGGCGAGGAGTTCGAGTACCGGGGCCGTACGGTACGGGTCACCCCGCGCCCGTACACCGATCCGCACCCCCTCCTCCTGGTCGGCGGCTCCTCGAAGGCCGCCGCCCGCCGGGCCGCCCGGCTCGGCCTGCCGTTCTTCCCCAGCGCGCGCCTGCCGGAGCTGAAGACGTACTACAAGGAGCGGCTCGTCGAGTACGGCACGGAGGGCTGGACGATGATGCCCGCCGCTGAGACCCCGCTCCTGCACATCGCCGAGGACCCGGACCGGGCGTGGGCCGAGTACGGAGGGCACTTCCTGCACGAGGCGCGGACGTACGCCTCCTGGCAGTCCGAGGACATCCACTCGGCGGTGCGATCGGCGGCCACCACGGTGGACGAGCTGCGCGCGGAGGGCGTGTACCGGATCCTGACGCCGCAGGAATGCGTGGCCCAGGGGCTGGACAACCTCGTCCTGCATCCGCTGGCGGGCGGGATGCCGGTGGCCGAGGGCTGGCGGAGCCTGCGGCTGTTCGCGGAGCGGGTGCTCCCGGCGCTGGGCGGCTGACCCGCGGGCCGTCCGGTGTGCCCGGACATGACACCGCCGCCCCCGCCCGGGCAGTGGCCGGGCAGGGGCGGCGGAGGTACGAGGAGAGGGGCAGCGGGGACTTGGCCCTTCCCCCCGAGCACCGAGGGGGCGGGTCGTCAGCCCATCTCCTCCAGCGACTTGCCCTTCGTCTCCTTGACGAACTTCAGGACGAACGGGATGGAGAGCGCGGCGAAGACCGTGTAGATCACGTACGTCACGGAGAGGTTCCAGTCGGCCAGCGACGGGAAGCTCGCGGTGATGGCCCAGTTGGCGATCCACTGCGCGGCGGCGGCCACACCCAGGGCGGCGGCGCGGATCCGGTTCGGGAACATCTCGCCGAGCATGACCCAGACGACCACACCCCAGGACAGGGCGAAGAAGAGGACGAAGACATGGGCCGCGACCAGCGCGGTCCAGCCCTGGGCGCTGGGCAGCCTGCCGTCGACCAGATCGTAGGAGAAGGCCCAGGCCTCCAGGGCGAGGCCGACGGCCATGCCGACCGAGCCGATGATCGCCAGCGGACGGCGGCCGACGCGGTCCACGAAGATCATCGCGATCACGGTGCCGACGATGTTGATGATCGACGTCGTGAAGGAGTAGAAGAACGAGTCCGCCGGGTCGACGCCGACCGACTGCCACAGCGTCGAGGAGTAGTAGAACGCGACGTTGATGCCGACGAACTGCTGGAAGACCGACAGGCCGATGCCGACCCAGACGATCGGCTTGAAGAAGAAGCCGCCGCCGAGCAGGTCCTTGAAGGAGGACCGGTGCTCGCTCTTCATGGCGTGCTCGATCTCGGCGACGCGGGCGTCCAGGTCGGTGCCGGTGCCCTCGACCTCGGCGAGGATCTCCTTGGCCCGGTCGCGCTTGCCGACCGAGAGCAGGAAGCGGGGGGACTCGGGGATCGCGAAGGAGAGCAGACCGTACAGGGCGGCCGGGACGACCATGACGCCGAGCATGACCTGCCAGGCCTCCAGGCCCATCAGCTTGCCGCGCTGGTCGCCGTCGGCGGCGTTGAGCAGACCCCAGTTGACCAGCTGCGAGATGGCGATGCCGATGACGATCGCGGCCTGCTGGAAGGAGCCGAGGCGGCCGCGGTACGCGGGCGGGGCGACCTCGGCGATGTAGGCGGGGCCGATGACGGAGGCCATGCCGATGGCGAAGCCGCCGACGACGCGCCAGAGGGCGAAGTCCCACAGGGAGAAGGGCAGCGCGGAGCCGACGGCGCTGACGACGAAGAGCGCCGCGGCGATCTGCATGACCCGGATGCGCCCGATGCGGTCGGCTATCCGGCCGGCCGTCGCGGCGCCGATGGCACAGCCGATCAGGGCGACGGCGATGACCTGGGCCAGCGCGGCGGAGCCGATGTCGTACCGGTCCCGGATGGCCTCGACGGCGCCGTTGATCACGGAACTGTCGTAGCCGAAGAGGAAGCCGCCCATCGCGGCCGCCGCCGCGATGAAGATGACATGCCCGAGATGCTCGGGCTGAGCCGACCTGGCTCCTGACGCGGGTGCCTGCGCTGTGCTGGTCACGTGGAAACTCCTGGGGCCACCGGCAACGTCGCCGGGGTGGGGGTGAGCCCTTCAACCTGAAGGTAAAAGCAACGTTGCAGAGACTATGCCTTCAAGTTTCGAAGTCAATACTTGATGTCATGTGACCTTTAAGCAGCCTGCAGGGGTATTGGGTTCAAGAAGTGAAGAAATCAAGAAGCGCAGGTGAGGATAGGTGTAGCCCGCATGGGTCTAGCGGAGGCGCTGGGAGATGACCTTCGACACACCGTCGCCCTGCATGGAGACGCCGTACAGCGCGTCGGCGACCTCCATGGTCCGCTTCTGGTGCGTGATCACGATCAGCTGCGAGGCCTCCTGCAGCTCCTGCATGATGCGGATCAGCCGCTGCAGGTTGGTGTCGTCGAGCGCGGCCTCGACCTCGTCCATCACGTAGAACGGGCTCGGCCGGGCCTTGAAGATGGACACCAGCATCGCGACGGCGGTCAGCGACCGCTCACCGCCGGAGAGCAGCGAGAGCCGCTTGACCTTCTTGCCCGGCGGCCGGGCCTCCACGTCCACGCCCGTGGTGAGCATGTTGTCGGGATCGGTCAGGATCAACCGGCCCTCACCGCCCGGGAACAGCCGGCTGAAGACGCCCTCGAACTCCCGGGCCGTGTCCCGGTAGGCCTCGGTGAAGACCTGCTCGACGCGCTCGTCGACCTCCTTCACCACCTGAAGCAGGTCGGCGCGGGTCTTCTTCAGGTCTTCGAGCTGCTCGCTGAGGAACTTGTGCCGCTCCTCCAGGGCCGCGAACTCCTCCAGCGCGAGCGGGTTCACCTTGCCGAGCTGCTGGTACGCCCGCTCGGCGGCCTTCAACCGCTTCTCCTGCTCGGCCCGCGCGAACGGCCTCGGCTGGTTGCGCGGGTGCTCCGGGTCCTCCGGCAGCACCTCGCCCTCGGCGGGCGGGGACGGCGGTACGAGCTGGTGGGGGCCGTAGTCGGACACGAGCCCGGCCGGCTCCACGCCCAGCTCCTCCAGCGCCTTGGCCTCCAACTGCTCGATCCGCATCCGCTTCTCGGCGCCGAGCACCTCGCCCCGGTGCACCGAGTCGGTCAGCTTGTCGAGCTCGGACTTCAGATCGCGTCCGGTGCCGCGGGCCGCGGTCAGTTCCTGTTCCCTGCGGGCCTTGGCGGCCTCGGCGGCGGTGCGCTCCTCGGCAGCACGGCCCAGAGAGACCTCGACGTGTGCGAGCAGCTGCCGGGCGCCCGAGGCGACGGCCTCCGCGACGGCCGCCTCGTGCCGCAGCCGGGCCCGCCGCTGCTCGGCACGCGCGCGTGCCTCGCGCTCCGCGCGGGCGCCCCGGTCGAGCGCGTCGGCCCGTCCGGCGAGTCCCTTGACCCGTTCCTCGTGCGTACGGACCTGGAGGCGGGCCTCCATCTCGGTCTGCCGGGCGTTGGCGCCGTCGGCGGCGAGCCGGTCGCGTACGAAGGTGTCCGGCTCCTCCTCGATCGGCAGCTCCTCGGCGACGGCCAGCCGCTCGGCGAGTTCCTCGACCTCCAGGACGGCCTTGTCGAGCGCGTCCTGCGCCCGCGCCGCGGCCGCCGTGGAGCGCTCGGCCTCGCCGGCGGCACCGCGCGCCTGCCCTGCGAGGCGCCCGAGCTGCTGGGCCACGGCCGACTTCTCCCGGTCGGCCGCCCGCCGCCGCTCCCCCAGCTCCTCGACCAGCGCGGCACACTCCTTGCGCCGCTCGACGGCCGCCTGCTGCGCCTCGCTGAGCTCCTCGCAGCGCACCGCCAGCTCCTCCAGCTCGGCGGCGGCCTCGTCCACGGAGGCCTGCACCTCCAGCAGACTGGGCGCCCCGGCCGACCCACCGTGCGCGAAGTGCGCCCCCAGCAGGTCGCCTTCGGCGGTGACGGCGGTGAGTTCGGGCCGGGCGTAGACGAGATCCTCGGCGTCTTCGAGCGTGCCGACGACAACGATCCCCCGCAACAGCCGCCGCACGGCGGGCATCAGCTCGACGGGACCGCGGACCAGGTCGGCGGCGAAGGGGGGAGCGGCGGTGGCCGAAGGCCCGGCCCCGTTCGCCTCTGGCGGCGAACCGATTCCGCCCGAGGTTTCGCTCGGGGCGCCCGTGCCGAAGTCGCCGTCCGGGGCGGTGGTCCGGGCGAGGTCCTCCGGTGCGCCCGCCAGCAGCAGGGAGGCCCGGCCGGCGTCCTGCTTGCGGAGCAGTCGGATCGCCTCCGCCGCCGATGCCGGGGTCGTCACCGCGATCGCGTCGGCCGCCGCTCCGAAGGCCGCGGCGAGGGCGACCTCGTGGCCCGGTGTCACGGTCAGCAGTTCCGCCGCCGGTCCGAGCAGCCCGGCGAGCCGGTCCCGTGCGCCGAGCAGCGCCCCGGTGCCGTCCTTGCGGCGCAGGCCCAGCGCCAGCGCCTCGTGGCGGGCCTGGGTCGCGGCGCGCCTGCGCTCCGCCGCGGTGGCCGCCTCGCGGGCGGCGCCGAGCGCGGCCTCCGCCTCCGCGAGCCGTTGCTTCGCCGACTCGTGCCCGTCGGCGAGCTCGACGTCATCGGCGTCGAGGCCGTCGACCTCCGCCTGGAGCGCCTCGTACTCCTCCTGGGCCCCTACCGCCCGCTCCTGGGCCTCGTCCCGCGCGGCGGCCAGGCGGTCGATCTCGGCCTGGGCCGAGGCCGCACGCGAACGGGCGGCGTTGACCTGCCCGTTCAGCCGGGCGAGCCCCTCACGGCGGTCGGCGATGGCCCGGGCGACGTCCTTCAGACGGCGTTCTTCGAGGGCGAGTTCGCGTTCCAGCTCGGCGCGGTGCGCGACGGTGTCGTCCAGCGCCCGCTGCGCCGCCTCCAGGGCAGCCTCCAGCTCGGCCTCCTGCTCACGGATCCGGGCGGCCTCGCGCTCCATGTCCTCGGGGTCGCGGCCGCGCCGCTCCTCGGGGGGCACGGAGGTCGCGCTCTTCACCCGGGCGTCGGCCAGCGAGATCGTGCCGCGGACGCGTTCGGCGAGCTGGGAGAGCTCGTACCAGGTCTGCTGGGCGCGCTGCAGGCGCGGCGTGAGCTGCCGTACCTCGTCCTCCAGGAGCGCCTCGCGCTGGAGCGCCTTCTTCAGCTCCTGCTCGGCGGCCTCCTTGCGCTCCTTCAGCGCGGCCTCGTCGGCGACCTCGGTCCTCAGCGCCTCGCGCAGCCGTACGAGATCGTCGGCGAGGAGGCGCAGGCGCGCGTCGCGCAGGTCCGCCTGGATCACGGCCGCGCGGCGGGCGACCGCCGCCTGCCGGCCGAGCGGCTTGAGCTGGCGGCGCAGTTCGTCCGTCAGGTCCTGCACGCGCGCGAGGTTGGCCTGCATCGCGTCCAGTTTCCTGAGCGCCTTCTCCTTGCGCTTGCGGTGCTTGAGGACGCCTGCGGCCTCCTCGATGAAGGCGCGGCGGCCCATGGGGTCGGCGTGCAGGACGGAGTCGAGCTGGCCCTGGCCGACGATGACGTGCATCTCGCGGCCGATGCCGGAGTCGGAGAGGAGGTCCTGGATGTCGAGGAGGCGACACGTGTCGCCGTTGATCTGGTACTCGCTGCCGCCGTTGCGGAACATGATCCGCGTGATGGTGACCTCGGAGTACTCGATGGGGAGGGCCCCGTCGGAGTTGTCGATGGTCAGGGACACCTCGGCCCGGCCGAGCGGCGGGCGGCCGGTGGTGCCGGCGAAGATGACGTCCTCCATCTTGCCGCCGCGCAGCGACTTGGCACCCTGTTCGCCCATGACCCAGCTGAGCGCGTCCACGACATTGGACTTGCCCGAGCCGTTCGGTCCGACGACACACGTGATGCCCGGCTCGAACCGGAGTGTGGTCGCCGAGGCGAACGACTTGAACCCGCGAAGGGTCAGGGCCTTGAGGTGCACGCCGCTGGACTCTACCTGCCGCCGCTATCTCACTCCACGAACCCTCGCAACCCCGCGGTTTCACGCATGAACATGCAGGGCACACCAGACGTTAAAGAGAGTGAAAGGATGCGCGGGGGAAAGAAAGAAGGGACGCCGAAGCGTCCCTTGCAACTCTGACTGCTGAGCGGTTGATACGGGCAGCCCAACCACTGCGTGTGCTTTTGTGGAGCGATGCAGCGATCAGGTGAGCACAGGCTCCGCCTGGTGTGCGTCGACGCTCTCCATGAGACTGTCGTGAGAAGCGGCAGCCGTCAGCGCGTCGTTCTCCGCCTGGATTCGTACGAGCTCGGATTCCAGGTCCTGTACGCGCTGCTGGAGCCGTCGCATCTCGGCGAGGAGTCGAGGGTCGGAGCCGCCGACGTAACCGAGAAGCGCCTTTGCCATGATGGATGGTCCTCCACACTGAGTGACCGACCGAAGCGGTGTGGGTCGTGAGGGATTCGCACCCGCGGTGCTTGACACTTGAATGTTGCTCTGCCGTTGCTACATGCCAAACAGCTAAGGTGCGCGGGGCTTTCAGCGTCTCACCAAAAAGTTTGACGGTCAACACGATCACGCCCCGTATTGGCGGGCGAACCCGGGCGCGCGCGGCCTGGGGCGGCGGCGCTGCGACTCCTGCGGGGCCCTCAGGGCGTGGCGATGATCTGTAACTGCGGAGCCTGCCACGACAAGCCCTTCTTGGCAACCACCAGGTCGTTCCTGCTCGGGGCACCTGCCGTTGGCATCCCCCTCCGCTTCTGCCTGCGGACTTTGCCGAACGGGCTCACCGGATGGCGAAGCCGTCGTAGCCTCCGCGGGGTGTGTCCCAGATCTCGGTGACACCGTCCACACGCCCGGGCGTGTCGTCGCCCTGGAGCCAGTCGAGGAGTCCCTCGCAGCCCTCGCGTCTGCCCTCGGCGACCACCTGTACCCGTCCGTCGCCCAAATTGAGAGCAAAACCACTCAGACCGCCGATCTCCAACGCCTTGGCACGCGTGAACCAGCGAAAACCCACACCTTGGACGCGTCCACGCACCCAGGCGACCAGTCGAACATCCTCGCTCATGGCTGCAACCTAACCGGCCAATGTCACTCGGGACACTTCCTCCCCGGGCGTCATGCGGTACCGTCCCCACCCAATGAATCTCATCTGAAACTCACTCGATCGTGTGAGTTGGGTTGACCAAGGGGACCAACGGTCGACCGCGAGACGAGGAAGAAGGCAAGGACATGGGACGCCACCGACGCTCAGCCGCCGGCCGCGCCGCCACGGGCCGCGCCACGGGGGTCACGGAGACGCACGGCTCGTACACGGGCAGCCACGACCCGCACCACTCGTACCCGGACGACCGACCCACGATGGGGATCGCTCCTTATCTGAACCCCGAGGCCTACACCGACGCCCACACTCGGGTCGACGAGTACCTGTACGCGACCGACGACGAGTACGCGCGGGTCACGAACACGGTCGTCTTCCCCGCGGACGGATTCACCCCGGCGGGTGAGGCCTCCCGGGCCCGCGGGCACCGGCGCAAGAAGAAGGCCGTGACGCCCGTGCGCACCGGTCTGCTCGGCGTCTCCGCCGCCGTCGCCATCGGCACGGTCGCGGTGGCCACGGGTGTGGTGCCCGGCCTCGACAACTACCGGCTCGGTGGCACCACCACCACCGGCGGTGACACGGTGCAGGCCGCGGGCGCGCCCAGCAACAGCAACAGCGAGCAGGGCGGCACCTCCGGCAGCGCCGACACCGGCCGGGACAACGGTTCCTCGACCAGCCGCAACAGCGGCGGCCGCCCGGTCACACCGGCGCCGTCCGCCTCGGCGCCCTCGGCCTCCACCTCGCCCGGGCACTCGAAGACGCAGCCCAAGAAGCCGGCCGCCGAGACGACGCCTTCGAAGAACGCCAAGAAGCCGAAGACGCATCCGGCGAAGAAGACCCCGAAGACCCCGCCGAAGGCCTCCGCGCCGGTGACGGTCTCGGCGTCGGCCGCCGCCGAGGCCGAGGTGCTGAAGCTGGTCAACGCGGAGCGGGCGAAGGTGGGCTGCAGCCCGGTGTCCGCGAACAGCTCGCTGACCGAGCTCGCCGAATCCTTCAGCAAGGACATGGCCCTGCGGGACTTCTTCGACCACACCGACCCGGACGGCTCGACCCCGTGGGACCGGGCGGCCAAGGTCGGCATAGCCGGCCTCGGGGGCGAGAACATAGCCCGGGGCCAGGCCGACGCCGCGGCCGTCATGGACGCCTGGATGAACAGCCCGGGCCACCGCGCGAACATACTGAACTGCGACTTCAAGACGCTGGGCGTCGGCGTACACCTCGGCGCCGGCGGCCCGTGGTGGACGCAGGACTTCGGCTACTGACAAAAGTGCAGGCCACAGGCCCGGGAACGCGGGCGGGATCTATCGCCTGTGGGGTGACCGACCGGGTCGAACTCAGGCCGCACGAGGAAGCTCTCGCCCTGGGGCAGATGGTGACGGCCGCGCGGGAATGGCTCCTGCTCGACCCTCATGTCGGCGACGCCGTGCGCCGCTACGTCCAGCACGGGCTGTACGACGTCCTCGGCCACGAGCACGAGTAGCGGCGTCACGCACCCGAGCCGGGGCGACGAAGGTGACGGGCACCGGGCTCGGACAGGCCTCTTGCCAGAGGTTCAGGCGGCCGTCGCGCGCCCCTGGAGGAACACCCTCGCCGTCTGGGCCACGCGGCGCCCGAGGTGCTCCGCCGTCGCCACGTCGGCCTTGTGGACGGCGTCCGGGCCCTGGTCGACGTTGGTCTGGGCGGCCGCGCCCGCGAAGACGCCGAGGCGGTTGAGGTCGTGCTCGGAGCCCTCGCTGTTGTTCCAACCCGGGTGCAGTCCGAGGTTGATCCAGTTCATCCCGTGCTGGGCGGCGAGGATCTGGAAGAACTGAAGCGTGTGCAGCTTGTCGCCGCTCTTGGAGCCGGAATTGGTGAAGCCGGCGGCCAGCTTGTCCTTCCAGTCCTGTCCGAACCAGCGCTTCGAGGACGCCTCGGCGAACACGTGGAAGGCGCCGGACGCGGTGCCCATGTAGGTGGGCGAACCGAAGACGATCGCATCGGAGGCGTCGAGCGCCGCCCACTGCTCGTCGGTGATCTCGTCGACCTTGATCAGGTGCACCTCGGCACCGGCCTCGGCGGCACCCGCGCGGACGGCCTCGGCGAGGACGGCGGTGTGGCCGTAGCCGGAGTGGTAGGCGATGGAGACAACAGGCGTGGTCACAGCAAGTACTCCTCAGGGGGACGTGAAAGACGGCCGGGGCGAATGACCAGCTCACCGGCACTGATAGAAGGAAAGCACTAACTATTGGATAGTGCAACCCGCCGGTGAGCGCTGCATTCGAGTACGCTCTCGGTATGACGACCACCCAGGCGTGCTCCGAGGAGCAGGACCTCCCGTACAACGTGTTCGCCAAGGCCTGCCCCTCCCGCGGCACCCTGGAGCACGTCACCGGCCGCTGGGGCGGTCTCACGCTCGGCGCGCTGTACGAGGGCTCGATGCGCTTCAACGAGCTGCGCCGCCGCGTCGACGGCGTGAGCGAGAAGATGCTGTCCCAGACCCTGCACGCGCTGGAGCGCGACGGTCTGGTGCACCGCGAGGCGCAGCCGACCAACCCGCCGCGCGTGGACTACGAACTGACTCCCCTGGGCCGCGAGGTCGCGGCACGCCTGCTGGACCTCATCCACTTCGTGGAGGGCCGCATGGACGACGTACTGGCGTCCCGCGAGCGTTACGACGACACGCGCGGCGCCCGCTGACACGTCGGGCAGAAGTAGCTGGACCGGTTCATCCAGGGGCGGCGGCGCATGGGCGTGCCGCACCTCTTGCACGGCAGGCCCTCCCGGCCGTACGCGTCCAGTGAGCGGTCGAAGTAGCCGGACTCGCCGTTGACGTTGACGTACAGGCTGTCGAAGCTGGTGCCGCCGACGGCGAGGGCCGCGTTCATCACGTCCCGCACGTGGCCGAGGAGTTCGGCGGTGCGCGGCCGGGTGTAGCCGGCGGTCGGGCGCTCGTAGTGCACGCGGGCGCGCCAAAGGGCCTCGTCCGCGTAGATGTTGCCGACGCCGCTGATCAACGACTGGTCCAGCAGCGCCCGTTTGATGGTGGTCCGCTTGCGGCGCAGCGCCTGGTGGAAGGCCTCGTCGTCGAACAGCGGGTCGAGGGGGTCGCGGGCGATGTGCGCGATGACGTCGGGCAGTCCGTCGAGGGTGTTGTCGTGCAGCGACAGGCCGCCGAAGGTGCGCTGATCGACGAAGCGCAGCTCGGTACCGAGGCCGTCCGCGAAGCGGACCCGGATGCGCAGGTGCTTCTCGTCGGGGGCCGAGGCCGGCTGGACCAGCAGCTGACCGCTCATCCCGAGGTGGGCCAGGACGGACTGGTTCGTGTCCTCCAGGGGCAGCCACAGGTACTTGCCGCGACGGCGGGGAACGCCGACCCGATGGCCCTTGAGACGGTGCGTGAAGTCGTCCGCGCCCGCCTCGTGACGGCGTACCGCACGCGGGTGCAGGACCTCGGCGTCGGCGACGGCACGGTGGGCGACCCACCGCTCCAGACCGCGACGTACGACCTCGACCTCGGGCAACTCCGGCATCGGGACCCCCGTGACTACCGTGTACGAGCCGAGCGCCCGCCCCGGGGCCGGGGTGGGCGCTCGGTGCGCTGTTCTTCCGTTTCGCTCAGGCGGAGGCGGAGGACGGACTGTCGTCCTCGGCGGCCTCCTTGGCCGCCTTGGCGCGCTCGTCCGCCGCGGCCCGGATGGACCGCCATGCGGACTCGGCGGCCTGTTGCTCCGCCTCCTTCTTGCTGCGGCCGGTGCCGGTGCCGTACGAGACGCCTCCGACGCGGGCGGCAGCAGTGAAGGTCTTCTCGTGGTCGGGGCCGGTCTCCGTGACCAGGTACTCGGGCACGCCGAGCCCCTCGGTCGCGGTGAGCTCCTGGAGACTGGTCTTCCAGTCCAGGCCGGCTCCGAGGTTCGAGGACTTCTCGATCAGCGGGTCGAAGAGCCGGTGCACCAGCTCGGACGCCGAGTCGAGGCCCTGATCGAGATAGACCGCGCCGATCACCGCTTCCAGGGTGTCGGCGAGGATGGACGCCTTGTCCCGGCCGCCCGTGCCCTCTTCACCGCGGCCCAGCCGGATGAAGGAGCCCAGGTCGAGCCCGCGGCCGACCTCCGCCAGCGCACGCGAGTTCACCACTGCGGCCCGCAGCTTGGCCAGCTGGCCTTCGGGCAGGTCCGGGTGGGTGCGGTACAGCGTGTCCGTGACGACGAGGCCGAGGACGGAGTCCCCGAGGAACTCCAGCCGCTCGTTCGTCGGCAGACCGCCGTTCTCGTACGCGTAGGAACGGTGGGTCAGCGCTCGCACCAGAAGGGCGGACTCGACCTGGTAGCCGAGCCGCCCTTCCAGAAGCGTGTGGGACGAGGCCGTGTTGTCCGCCTTCTTCTTGGCGGGTGCGTCCGCCATGGCGTCTTCCGCCTTCTTGGGACTGGACACAGTGCCTCTCACCAGCCCGCTCAGACTTCGAGGACCTGGCGCTTGTTGTAGGTGCCGCAAGACGGGCACGCGATGTGCTGCAGCTTGGGCTCGTGGCAGCGCTCGCACGCAACCAGGGTGGGGACCGCAGCCTTCCACTGCGACCGGCGGTGGCGCGTGTTGCTGCGCGACATCTTCCGCTTCGGAACAGCCACGGCTACTTCTCCTGCTTCTCGGCGGCGCGCGCGGATTCAGGCCCGTCGCCGCTCATCTCGTCCTTCTCGCCGTCCGACATGGTGCCGACGAGTCCCTGCAATGCCGCCCAACGGATGTCGACGGCGTCGTGGTGGTGGTCCGGGTCGTCAGCCAGCCGCGCCCCGCATTCGGAGCACAGGCCCGGGCAGTCTTCCTGGCACACCGGCTGCATCGGCAGTGCGAGCACCACCGCGTCCCGCAGCACGGGTTCGAGGTCGAACAGGCCGTCCTCGAGAAGGAGCCTGTCCTCGTCTTCCTCGGCGTCGTCGGCCGGTTCCGCCTTCACGCGGCCCCGGTCGTCGGCGTCAGGGTACGAGAACATCTCCTGGAAGTCCGCTTCGACGTCGAGCTGAAGCGGCTCCAGACACCTTACGCACTCCCCCTCGGCCTGTGCACGGGCGGTGCCTGTGACGAGCACACCTTCCATGACCGACTCAAGGCGGAGGTCGAGCTCCACCGGGGCGCCCTCCGGCACCTCGATGACTCCCTGGAGACCGAAGTCCCTGGGGGCGTCGACCGTGCGGGTCAGCCGCTGCAGCGCACCAGGACGCCTCCCCAGCTCGTGTGTGTCGAACACGAAGGGGTTTCGGTGGTCGAGGCGGGCGTTGGAGGCCATTCCTGCTTTCGATCTTCTTCGCTCTGCGGGACACTGCCCTGTGGTGTCCCGGGGCAGCGCAGATCGCGGACGTACACGCGACCGAAGAGCCAGGATACTGGACCTTTCGCTCTCGGCCCAATCCGGTACGTCGCCGCAGGCCGCACCGGTGTCCTGACTACAGGCCGCGGCCCTGTTCGTAGGCCCGCAACTGCTCCGCACTGATCATGCTCGTGTCGAAGAGGCTGGTCTCGTCGAGGGCGTAGCCCTGCTGCTGGGCGGCCTGCTGGGGCTGCTGCGGGACCTGGTTCGGGTCGTAGGCGGCCTGCTGGGCGTCGTAGCCCTGGAAGGGGGCACCTCCCGCCGGAGCGTAGCCGGAGGTGGGGGAATAGGGATCGGCGTGCTGGTAGCCGTACGGGTCCTGCTGGGCGTACCCCTGCTGCTGTGGGAAGCCGGCGTACGGGTCCTGCTGCTGGTAGCCGTAGGCGGGCTGCTGGTCGTACTGGGCGGCGGCCGGCTGCGGCTCGGCGGGCCGGGGGTCGGCGGGCCGCTCGGCCGGGGTGTCCGCGAGGGCGGCGAGGTCGGCCAGGTAGTCGGCGTCGCTGGAGTGCTGGAAGGTCGACGTGTCGTCGGCGAGGGCGCCGAGGTCGTCCGTGGCGATGCGGCCGTGCAGCTTCTGCCGGCCGCGGCCGACGGCCTCCAGCGTCTTGGCGAGGACCGCCTCGAAGGCACCCAGCTTGGCGTCCACGTAGGCGTCGGCGTCGCGGCGCAGGGTCTCCGGGTCGTGGCTGCGCTCGGGGGCGTCCTCGTCCTCGTAGCCCTGCTCGTCCAGACCGGGGCCGGTGCCGAGCAGCTTCTCGCGGCCGCGGCCGACGGAGCCGAGGGTCTTGGTGAGGACGACCTCGAAGTTGGCCAGCTTGGAGTCGACGTAGTCGTCGGCCTCGGCGCGGACGTCCTCGGCCTCCTTGCGGGCCTCGGCGAGGATCCGGTCGCCCTCGGCCTGCGAGCGGCGGGCGACCTCGGTGTCGGAGATCAGCGAGCCGCGCTCGGCGTGCGCCTGCCCGATGATCCGCTCGGCCTCCTGGCGGGCCTGCTCGACCATCTGCTCACGGTCACCGATCAGCTCCTGCGCCTGCGCGAGGGAGCCGGGCAGCGCCTGGCGCACCTCTTCGAGCAGGGCGAGCAGGTCGGCGCGGTTGACCACGCACGACGCCGACATGGGCATGCCCCGGGCACCGGAGACCGCGTCCACGATCTCGTCGAGCTTCTTCTGCACGTCCACCTGTGCTCGCCACTCTCTACAGCTGTGTTGGAGACGGACGGGACGACTGTACGTCCATGGGGTGGCCGTCCGACACCGGGTGACGGGGCGTCAGCCGGTCAGTCCCTGCCGAGGCGCTTGGTGAGCGCTTCGAGCACCACCGGCGGGACCAGGTGGGAGACGTCGCCGCCCCACGTCGCGACCTCCTTGACCAGCGAGGAGGACAGGAAGCTGTAGGTGGGGTTGGTCGGCACGAAGAGCGTCTCGACACCCGACAGGCCGTTGTTCATCTGGGCCATCTGCAGCTCGTAGTCGAAGTCGCTGACGGCGCGCAGACCCTTGACGATGGCGGGGATGTCGCGCTGCTTGCAGAAGTCGACGAGGAGGCCGTGGAAGGCCTCGACCCGGACGTTCTCGAACTCGGCGGTGACCTGGCGGATCAGGTCGATCCGCTCGTCGACCTCGAACAGACCCCGCTTGGCCTTGTTGATCATCACCGCGACGTAGACCTCGTCGTAGAGGCGGGAGGCGCGGGAGATGATGTCGAGGTGTCCGTTGGTGATGGGGTCGAACGACCCGGGACATACGGCGCGGCGCACTTGTGATCCCTCGCTCTCCGGTCCGGTCATCGTGCGTCTTCGCACGTAGAGGCGGCGCGACCGTACCAAAACGTTCCCTCGCCGTAACGGCGGGCCCGGAGCCCTTCGAAGCCGTCGGGCCAGTGGAATTCGCCACCTCTGGTGCTGCGCTCCACGGTGACGAGCGCTTCCTCCGCGAGCCAGCCCTCCGTGTGGAGTGTGAGCAGAATCTCGCGAAGATCGTCGTCGGTGACGGCGTACGGCGGGTCGAGGAAGACGATGTCGTACGGTTCGGCCGGCGCCGGTGTCCGAATGATCTGTTCCGCCTTGCCCGCCCTGACCTCGGCACCGGGGAGGCCGATGCTGCGCACGTTGTCCCGGACCGTGCGGGCGGCACGGGCGTCGGCCTCGACGAGCAGGGTGTGGCCGGCGCCGCGGGACAGGGCCTCCAGACCGACGGCGCCCGAGCCGGCGTACAGGTCGAGGACGCGTTCGCCGTCCAGCGGGCCGCCCAGCAGGGACTGCCAGGTGGAGAAGAGGCCTTCGCGCGCGCGGTCGGAGGTCGGACGCGTACCGGTTCCCGGCGGGACGGCCAGGCGGCGTCCGCCGGCCGTGCCGGCGATCACGCGGGTCATGTGGGGTCCTTGGTCGTGGGGCGGTGACAGGTCCAGTCTGGCAGGCGAAAGTGGGGGGTGCCGCGCGTCGTACGGCCGTCATGGCTCACCCCTTTTCCAGGTACTGCTCCCGCTCCTCGTCCAACAGGGCGTCCAGGGCCGTGCGCAGGCCCGGCAGCCGGCTCAGCTCCGGATCGGCCGCCACCACCGCCGCCGCCGCCTCGCGGGCCTCGGCGATGACCTCCTCGTCGTCGATGACGGCGAGCACCCGCAGGCTGGAGCGGGCGCCGGACTGGGCCTGGCCGAGGACGTCGCCCTCGCGGCGCTGTTCGAGGTCGATGCGGGAGAGCTCGAAGCCGTCCAGGGTGGAGGCGACCGCGGTGAGCCGCTGGCGGGCCGCGCTCGCCTCGGGCATCTCGGTGACCAGGAGGCAGAGACCGGCGGCGCAGCCACGGCCGACGCGGCCGCGCAGCTGGTGGAGCTGGGAGACGCCGAAGCGGTCGGCGTCCATGATCACCATCGCGGTGGCGTTCGGGACGTTCACGCCGACCTCGATCACGGTCGTGGCGACCAGGACGTCACTCTCCCCGGCCGCGAAGCGGCGCATGACGGCGTCCTTGTCGTCCGGGTGCATACGGCCGTGCAGCACCTCCACCTTCAGGCCGGCGAGCGGGCCCTTGGCCAGTTGGTCGGCCACGTCGAGGACGGCGAGCGGGGGACGCTTCTCGGCCTCGTCCTCGGGCGACTTCTTCTTCGGGTCCACCTCCTCGTCCCCGATCCGGGGGCAGACGACGTACCCCTGGTGCCCGTTCTCCACCTCCTCGCGCACCCGCTCCCAGGCGCGGGCCAGGAAGTGGGGCTTGTCGGCGGCCGGGACGACATGGCTGGCGATCGGTGAGCGGCCGGCCGGGAGCTGGTCCAGGACGGAGGTCTCCAGATCGCCGAAGACGGTCATGGCGACCGTGCGCGGGATCGGCGTGGCGGTCATGACGAGCAGGTGCGGCGGCTGCTTGCCCTTGCCGCGCAGGGCGTCGCGCTGCTCCACCCCGAACCGGTGCTGCTCGTCGACCACGACCAGCCCCAGGTCGTGGAACTGGACCTTGTCCTCGATCAGCGCGTGCGTGCCGATCACGATCCCGGCCTCGCCGGTGACGAGATCGAGCAGCGCCTGCCGCCGCGCGGCCGCCCCCATCGACCCGGTGAGCAGCACCACCTTGGTGGCCTGCTCGGCCCCGCCCAGCATCCCGCCCTCGGCGAGCTCGCCCATCATCTCGACGACCGACCGGTGGTGCTGCTGGGCGAGCACCTCGGTGGGCGCGAGCATGGCGGCCTGCCCGCCGGCGTCCACGACGGCGAGCATGGCGCGCAGCGCCACCATCGTGTTGTGGGTCACCGTGAAGTGGTCGGTGACGTAGGCATGGCTGGGGTGGGCGACGCTGATGCACTGGACGGGCTTCCGTCCCACATACTCGACCGCGCGAATTCCGCGCCGGAACGTGCTGTATTTCGACCTGGGCCGTACGCGATCGGCCTTGCGGGTCAGCCTGAACGGAGCGTACTCGCCAGGCATGGCCACTGAGACGTCGAAGGCTGCCTTCTTCTGCAGAACGCGCGCTCGACCGCCCAGTGACCGCACAAGCCAGGCGACATCGTCCGCGAGCCTGCGCGAGGCTGAGCAGAACGAGATGCTCATGCCATCCGGCTGGACTGTGCCGTCGGTGTCCATAAGCCCTTGGAGCAGAGCCAGACGGTTCTTGATCGAGGTGTTCTTGAACTCGTCGGGGACGAATTTCTCGTGCGACGTCACACCCCACAGATTCAGATCACGCAGGATTTGAATCACAGGATTGCGCGCGCCTCCGGCACGTTCCACAAGCTGGATCGTGTAGTCACCATGGGACCCCTTGACCGGGATCAGGCCACACTCGGGTGCCACCGCTGCCGCCACAGCGACACGGATCTCGTCATCGATGGTGGCCAGACGCAGGTTGTGGCGAAATGAACCGTCTCCCAACAGGAGACCGAACAGATACGGATCGAGGGGCAGTCCACAATCGTCTCCCAGGTCGACCGGAGTGGCCACCGGGAGATACCACTTCGAATCTCCGTTCGCCTTGAACGTGTCGAGACGAATCTCCCGGGTCGTCATGATCTTGGGTGCCTGAGAACGGTGCCACCCACGGCTCGTACCCACGATCCAGAGATGCTCGTCGTCGCACTCGACAGAACTTCCGTCGGAAAGAACCAGGCGCCAGACATCGCGCTCTCCTTGCGGAAAGACTCCGTCGATCCGTGCGATCCCGCCGTCCGGCACGACGACTTCGTCCGCCTCCCGCAAATCCCCCATACGCCGGAAGCCCACGGGTGTCAGCACGAGCGAGTCGAGAGGCTGAGCCTTTCCGGAGCCCACCTCCCCCTGCAGCAGCCGGTGCATGGGATGGGCGGTGGCCAGGTCGTCGAAGATCTCCTTGGAGACCTTTCGCTGGCCGTCGGTGAGGGTGAAGGGGAGGCGGTCGTCGAAAGCCGTGAGCAGGCCGTGCGGGCTGGGCTTCCTCGGCACCGCCGGGAGCTGGGCGTCGGTGTGGCGGCGGCGGGCGAGGGCGACCTGGAGGACGAAGGCCTCGTCCCACTTGAGGCGGGCGCGGGCATCCTCGATGTCCGCCTTGGTGTGCGGGCGGTGGATCTTGAGGAGGGCCTCGGGCAGGGAGACCAGGCCGCGGCCCTCGCGCAGGGACTCGGGCAGCGGGTCGACGGCCTCCTGGGCGCTGGGCAGGACGGTCTGGACCGCCTTGCCGATCTTCCAGGACTCCAGCTTGGCGGTCGCCGGGTAGAGCGGGATGAGGGCGCCGGCCCAGCTCTCCACCGTCTCGTCGCTGTCGCCCCGCAGCAACTCGTACGCCGGGTGTGCCAGTTGCAGGCGGCGGTTGAACACGGAGACCTTGCCCGCGAACATCGCGCGCGTGCCCGGCAGGAGCTCCTTGTGGGGCTTGTGAACGCCGTTGCCGAAGAAGACCAGTTGGAGGCGGCCGCTGCCGTCGGTGATGGTCACCTCCAGGCGCTGGCCCTTGCCCCGGGGCGCCTTGGAGGAGGCGAACGAGTGCAGGCGGGCGTCGGCGACCTGGGCGACCACCGTGACGTGCTCGTCCATGGGCAGATCGGCCAGGTGCGTGAGCTGCCCGCGCTCCTCGTACCTGCGCGGGTAGTGGTGCAGGAGGTCGCCGACGGTGTGCAGGCCGAGGTGCTCGGCCATCACCTTCGCGGTGGCGGGGCCGAGCACTGACTTCAGTGGTTGTTTCAGTGGTTCTTCCAGTGCGGGCACGAGATCCATTGCACACCACGTCACTGACATTGCCGTATACATACCGGGAAACCCCTGGTCAGACGGGCTGTTGGGGCTCTAGGATGGCGCGCTCCGGCCATCCCCCGCGGTCACCGCCTCACACGGGACCGCCCGACCCCGCGCCGTCGCGAAATCCCCCCACCGGCGCTGCGACGATGGACTCCCAGACCTCACAGTCATCCCAGGCATCCCAGTCACCTCACACGTTCCAGGTCGACCTGCGCGGTCTGGTGGACCTGCTGTCCCATCACCTGTACTCCAGTCCCAAGGTCTATCTGCGCGAGCTGCTGCAGAACGCGGTGGACGCCATCACGGCCCGGCGCGCCGGGCAGCCGGACGCCCCGGCGCGGGTGCGGCTGTACGCCGACGGCGGTGCGCTGCGGGTGGAGGACACCGGCGTCGGACTCACCGAGTCGGACGTGCACAGTCTGCTGGCGACCATCGGCCGCAGCTCCAAGCGCGCGGAGGGGCTGCAGCAGGCCCGCTCCGACTTCCTCGGCCAGTTCGGCATCGGCCTGCTGGCCTGTTTCGTGGTCGCCGAGCGGATCCGGGTCGTCAGCCGCAGCGCCCGTACGCCCGATGCCCCGCCCGTGGAGTGGACGGCCCGCGACGACGGCTCGTACACCGTGCGGACGCTGCCCCACGAGGCGCGCCCCGAACCCGGCACCACCGTGCACCTGGAGGCGCGCGCCGGGTCGGCCGAGTGGCTCTCGCCCGAGCGCGTGCTCGCCCTGGCCCGGGACTTCGGTGCGCTGCTGCCCTACGACGTCCGCGTCGGCGACGAGGCGGTCACCGACCTGCCCGCGCCCTGGGACCGCGCGTATCCCTCCCCCGCCACCCGCCGGGTGGCGCTGGCCCGGCACTGTCGCGAGCTGTTCGGGTTCACTCCGCTGGACTCGATCGAGCTGAACGTGCCGCTGGCCGGGATCCGCGGGGTGGCGTACGTGCTGCCCGCGGCGGTCAGCCCGGCCCAGCGGGCGACCCACCGGGTGCACCTGAAGGGCATGCTGCTGACCGAGCGGGCCGAACAGCTGCTGCCGGACTGGGCGTTCTTCGTGCGCTGCGTCCTGGACACGGACAGCCTGCGGCCCACGGCCTCGCGCGAGTCGCTGTACGAGGACGAGACCCTCGCCGCCGTACGGGAGGCGCTCGGCGAAAGGATTCGGTCCTGGCTGACCGCACTGGCGGCCGGCGACCCCGACCGGCTGTCCGCGTTCCTGGCGGTGCACCACCTGGGAGTGAAGTCCCTCGCCCGGCACGATCCGGAGATGCTGCGCACGATGCTGCCGTGGCTGCCCTTCGAGACGACCGACGGACGGCTGTCCCTGGAGGAGTTCGCGCAGCGGCACCCGGTGGTGCACTTCACCCGGACCGTCGAGGAGTACCGGCAGGTCGCGCCGATCGCCTCCGCGCAGGGCATCGGGGTGATCAACGGCGGTTACACGTACGACAGCGAGCTGGTCGAGGCGCTGCCGTCGGTGCGCCCGGGCACGGTGGTCGCCGAGCTGGACGCGGACACCGTGACCGCGCACCTGGACGCGGTCGACCCGGCCGAGGAGCTGGCGCTGTCCGGTTTCCTGGCGGCCGCGCGGGCCAAGCTCGACCCCCTGGGCTGTGACGTCGTCCTGCGCGCCTTCCACCCGCTGTCCGTGCCCGCGCTGCACCTGGACGACCGGGGCGCCCGGCACGAGCAGGCCCGCGCGGAGGCCGAGGAGCAGGCCGACGACCTGTGGGCGGGCATCCTCGGCTCGCTGCGCGGCAGCGCCCCGCGCGCGCGTCTGGTGCTCAACCACCTCAATCCGTTGATCCGGCGGATCAGCTCCCTGAAGGACCCGGAGCTGATCGGCACCGCCACGGAGTCGCTGTACGGACAGGCGCTGCTGATGGCCCAGCGGCCGCTGCGGCCCGCCGACTCGGCGCTGCTCAACCGCGCGTTCATCGGCCTCCTGGAATGGGCCACTCACGGGGAGGACGGTCGCCGATGACCGAAGACAGCGGGATCACCGACTTCGACGCGCTGCGCCGGGCGATGGCGGAGAACGGGGAGCAGCCGGAGGGCCCGGCACGCAACGCGCGCGCGGAGCAACTGCTCGCCGACGCCGAGCGGCTGAACATCCCGCTCGCCGTGATCGAGGCGCTCGGGCACCAGCTGAAGGTCTACAACTACAGCTCCGAGAAGGACAAGATGTTCGTCCCGTTCGCGCGGCTGCTGCGCATGTGGGACGAACGCCCGGAGGACTTCGACGAGTACGAGACCCACTCGCTGCACTGGGTCTTCAAGTGGATGTCCTCGGGCATGCTGGACCAGCCGCACATCCCGCTCGCCTCGATCGAGAAGTGGCTCGGCGAGATGGAGCACCGCTACCGGCTGGCCGGGCACTCCGAACGGGCCGTGCGCAGCGCCGAGTTCAACGTGGCCGCGCACATCGGGGACCTGGACCGCGCGGAGCGGGCGTACGGCGCCTGGCTGGCCGCCGACCGGGACCGGATGGCCGACTGCCACGCCTGCGAGCTGCACGGGCAGGGCATCTGGCAGGTGACCCGGGGCCGGGACGCCGAGGCGCTGGAGCTGTGGCGGCCGGTCCTGGAGGGCGAGTACACCTGCGCCCACGAGCCGCACAGCGTGCTCGCCTCCTCCCTGACGCCGCTGCTGCGGCTGGGCCGCACGGACGAGGCGCGCGCGCACCACCTGCGCGGCCTGCGGCTGGTGCGGCCCATGGAGAGCATGCGCGGCGCGTACGCGGACCACGTGGAGTTCTGCGCGCTGACCGGCAACGAGGCGCGCGGCCTGGAGCTGCTCGCGGAGCGGCCGGCCTACTTCACGGACGCGGGACAGCCGCGCAGCCGGCTGGACTTCATGACCGTCGTGTCCCTGCTGATGGACCGCCTGACCGCCCTGGGGCTGGGCGGGCAGCGGGTGCCCGGTCCCGCGGGGCGGGCGTGGACCGCGGCGGAACTCGCCGCCCACGCGCGCGCCGAGGCCCTGGACCTGGCGGGGCAGTTCGACCGGCGCAACGGCACCCCGTACATCGGTGAGCGGGCCCGCGCGCGCATGGAGCAGCGTCCGCCGGTGGAGCGGCTGCCGCTGGGCGTGCGGACGGTCACCGTGCGCACCCCCGCGGCGCCCCCGGCCGCCGCGGTCGCCGGCCCCGAGGAGGAACCGGACGTGCCGGCGCTGATCGCCGAGGCCCGGCGGCTGTCGGACACCCTCCGGCCGAACGCCATCGAGGCGTGGGCGGCGGTCGCCCGGGCCACCGAGGGGGTCGAACTGGACGCGCTGGACCGCGCGGAGATCGCCGACCACGAGGCCATGGACCGCGGACCCGACGGCATCGGCCTGTTCGAGCGGGCGGCCGAGCTCTACGCGGAGGGGGGCGACCCCGGAGAGGCGCTGGCGGCACGCACGCGTGCGGCCTACGTACGCGCCCTGTCGGGTCACGTCGACGAGGCGCTCGCGGCGGTCGCCGAGCCCTACGACCAGGCCCTCGCGCTGTACGCGGAGGACGGCACCGGCGTACGGCAGACCGCGTCCGTGCTGATGGGGCGGGCCCGGATCCTGATGCGGCGGGCGCACGAGCACGGGGAGCACACCCTGCCGGACGCCGAGCGGGCCGTACGGGAGCTTTTGGCGCTGGTCCACGGGCACACCGGCGGCGACGTGCGGCTGGCGTCCCGGGCCGCCGAGGGGCAGGCGATGCTCGCGGAGCTGGCGGAGCTCACCGGGGACGCCGAGGCCGCGGCGAGGCTGTTCCGGCGCGCCGCGCGGGAGTTCGTGGAAGGCGGGCTGCCGTGGTTCGCGGTGGAGTACGAGGTGCGGGTGGCCGCTCTCGCCCACCAGCTCGGCGACATGGCGGAGGCGGAGCGGGCGCTGCGCGCGTCCCTGGAGCACGGCGGGCCGTTCCTGGAGGCGACGGGGCGGGCCCAGCTGCACCTCCAGCTCGCCGAGGTCGTCGGGGGCCTGGGCGAGGTGCGGGAGGCGGCGGAGCACGCCCTGGAGGCGGCGCACTGGGCCGACGAGGCGGGCGAGAGCACGACCCTGGGCTCCTGGGCTCGGCATCAGCTGGGCGGCTTCCTGCTGCGGCAGGGGCGCTACCCGGAGGCCGCCGAGGTGCTGGAGTCGGCGCTGCCCGACCTGAGTGCCGAGACGCACGGCGACGGCGCGATCGTGCAGACGCAGTGGTGGCTCGGCGACTGTCTCAGTGAGCTCGGCGAGCACCGCGCGGCGGCCGAACGCCGGCTCCAGGCGGCCGAGATCGCCCGGAACTGGCCCGAGCAGCAGGACCACGCCACGCTGGCCCACCTCGCCGCCGAGTCCCTCGGCCAGGCGGGGCTGCCCGCCGAGGCGGACCAGGCCTACGCGCGCGCGGGCGACCTGTGGCGTTCCCTCGGCAACGTCCACGGCCTGGTCCGCAGCCTGCGGGCCCGCGCGTGGCTGGCGCTGCGCTCGGGGGCCGGGCCCGACCGGGCCCGGGACCTGATGGCGGACGCGGTCGGCGAGTGCGAGGCGGCCCTGGAGACGGTGGACGACGCGGAGGCGCGCGAGTCGCTCACCGCCGAACTGGGTCACACCCATCGCCAGTTCGCCGACCTGGTGGCCCGCTCGGCGTCCGAGGAGGCCGAGGACACCGCGATCCGGGCCGCGTTCGAGGAGGCGCTGGCCCAGGCGGTGCGGGCGAGCGCCGTGTTCGGCTCGCTGGGCGAGGAGGGCCTGCACAGCCGCACGGGTGCCGAGCTCGCCGCCGGCTGGCTGGAGGCCGACCTGGGCCGCCCGGCCGACGCGGCCGCACGCGCGCGTGCGGTGCTCGCGGCCTACGAGGGCGCCGACGGCACGGACGAGGCGGTGCGGGCGCGACGGGCCGAGGCGCACCAGATGCTGGACCTGCCCGACCTCCCGGAGGCCCGCCGGGGGTGAGGGACGGGCGCCGGGTGCCCCCTCCCGCGGGAGGGGATCACTCCACGCCGATGAGCAGCAGTGCTCCCTGCCGTCCGCCCCGGTAGACGACGGTGTCGACGGCGAGGTAGGACTCCCTGACCCGTGTCTCCAGGCGGCCGGCGATCTCCTCGGGCGCCTCGTCGCCCAGGACGAGGGTGACCAGTTCGCCGCCGGCCTGGAGCATCCGGTCCAGGACGGTCTCGGCGGTGGCCGTGACGTCCGAGCCGATCACGGCCACATCGCCGTCGATGAGGCCTAGGACGTCCCCGGCCTGGCAGATGCCGGCCATGGTCCAGGACTGGCGTTCGGCGACGACGACCTCCGCGTGGCGGGTGGCGCCCGCCGCGGAGGTCATCTGGACGACGTCCTCGTCGAAGCGGCGCTCCGGCGCGTGCACGGCGAGCGCGGCGATCCCCTGGACCGCCGAGCGGGTCGGGATGAGAGCGACGCGGATCCCCTCCGCGCGCGCCTGCTCCGCGGCCGCGGCCGCGGTGTGGCGCAGCTCCGCGTCGTTGGGCAGCAGCACCACCTCGCGCGCGTGGGCGCGCCGTACGGCCTGGACAAGCTCCCCGCTGGCGGGCGGCTCCCCGGGGCGCGCGAGCACGGTGGTGGCGCCGGCCTCGGTGTACAGCCCGGCCAGGCCCTCGCCGGGTACGACGGCCACGACGGCGCGCTGGGCCCGCTCGCGGGGCGGCCGCTCGCGGCCGGTGTGCGCGTCGCCGAGCCCGAAGTGGGTGATCCTGATCCGGTACGGCCGCCCGGCCTCGACGCCCGCCTCCACGGCGGCGCCCGCGTCGTCGACGTGCACATGGACGTTCCACAGTCCGTCGCCGCCGACCACGACCAGGGAGTCGCCGAGGCCGTCGAGCCGCTCGCGCAGCCGTGCCACGGCGGTGTCCTCGGCCTCCAGCAGATAGATGACCTCGAAGGCGGGCCCGCCCTCCGCCGGCCCGTCGTCGCACCCGGGCGCCTCCGGGGCGGCGGCCGCCCCGCGCGCGGGGGCCTCCGCGAGGGCCTCCGAGTGCCCTCCGTACGCGGGCGCCGTCGACCGCACCCCCGTCGGCGCCTCCCCCGTGAACGTCTCCACCAGGGCCGCCAGCACCGCCACCAGGCCCCGCCCGCCGGCGTCGACCACTCCGGCCCGCTCCAGGACGGCCAGCTGCCCCGGAGTCGCCGCGAGCGCGGTGCGCGCCCCCTCGTAGGCCGCGCGCGCGACCGTTCCGCAGTCTCCCTCGGCGCCCTCGGCCGCGTCGGCGGCGGCCGAGGCGACGGACAGCACCGTGCCCTCGACGGGGTGGGCCACGGCCTGGCGGGCGGAGTCGGCCGCGTGCCGCAGGGCCAGCCGCAGTCCCGGTCCGTCGGTGTGGGCGGTCGTGCCGTCGGCGGTGAGCACCTGGGTCATGCCGCGCAGCAGCTGGGCGAGGATGGTGCCGGAGTTGCCGCGTGCCCCGATGAGGGCCCCGTGGGCCATGGCGTGCACGGCGTCGGCCAGGGACGGTCCCGTGCCCTGCGCGGGACCCGCCTCGTACCCGGCGAACACGGCCTCGACCGCCGCCACGGCGGACTCCAGTGTCAGATAGAGGTTCGTGCCGGTGTCGCCGTCGGCCACCGGGTACACGTTGATCGCGTCGATCTCCTCGCGCGCCTGCCCCAGCGCCCGGAGTGCGAGACCGCACCAGGTGCGCACCGCGAGAGCATCGAAGAATGTCTGCGGCACCTGCGCCACCTGCGCCTCCCTGAGCTGCTGGACGTGGGACGCAGCGTAGACCCCGGGTCGGTGCGCGCCGGAGGAGGGCCTGGGGCGGGGGCCTGAGCTGCCATGGTAGTTTCGTTGTACGGACGCAGTCGTTGTATGCTGCTCCGGTTGCCCGATCCCGATCGGGCCATTCCCCCTGGCAACGCCACTCAAGATCTCAGATCCTAGGATCTCGATCCCGGCATGCCGGGATCAACCGTAAGTGCATCTGAAGTCTTTGGAGTGACCCGTGGCTGCCAACTGCGACGTCTGCGGCAAGGGGCCGGGCTTCGGCAACAACATCTCGTTTTCGCACCGCCGTACGTCCCGCCGCTGGAACCCGAACATCCAGCGTGTGCGTACCGTGGTCGGCGGGACGCCGAAGCGCGTGAACGCTTGCACCTCGTGCATCAAGGCCGGCAAGGTCTCGCGCTGACGCAAACGCTGAGCGCGCGGCCACTGCTGGTTCGCTGCATGGAGCCGGTCCACCTGAGGGTGGGCCGGCTTTTTGCCGTCCCCGCGTCGATCGTCCCCGCGTCGGCCGTCCCCGCGTCGGCCGTCCTCGCGTCGGCCGTCCTCGCCTTCGCCGTCCCCGCGGATCAGGCCCGCAGCCGCCAGGCGTGATCCACCGGCCCGATCCCGGCGCCCAGCGCGAAGCCGGCCGCGATGGCCCCGGTGACGTACTCCTTGGCCGCCCCCACCGCCGCCGGCACCGTCCGGCCCTTCGCCAGCCCGGCCGCGATCGCGGAGGCGAGCGTGCAGCCCGTGCCGTGTGTGTGCCGGTTGTCGTGCCGGGGTGACCGCAGCCAGTGCTCCTCGGAGCCGTCGGTCAGCAGGTCGACGGCGTCCCCGGGCAGATGCCCGCCCTTGATCAACACCCACCGCGGGCCGTACTCCAGGACGGCCGCGGCCGCCTCCCGCAGCCCCTCCTCCGACTCGACCCGCAGGCCCGTGAGTTGGGTCACCTCGTCGAGGTTCGGGGTGGCCACGGTCGCCGCCGGCAGCAGTTTCGTGCGCACCGATTCCAGCGCTGAGGCGGCCAGCAGCGAGTCGCCGTGCTTGGAGATGCCCACCGGGTCCACGACCGCCGGGGCGTGTGTGCCGGTGATCAATTCGGCCACCGCCTCGACGAGTTCCGCCGAAGCCAGCATGCCGGTCTTCACGGCCTGGACGCCGATGTCGTCCACGACGCTGCGGTACTGGGCCCGCACCGCCTCCACCGGCAGCTCCCAGGCGCCCTGCACGCCGAGCGAGTTCTGCGCGGTCACCGCCGTGATCACGCTCATGCCGTGCACGCCGAGCGCCAGCATCGTCTTCAGGTCGGCCTGGACGCCCGCGCCGCCCCCGGAGTCGGAGCCGGCCACGGTGAGGACCCTGGGCGGGGCGCTCACGACTCGATGTCCCCGAAGTGGTCCCAGCCGCCCTTGCTGGTCCACGGGGCCCCGTCGACCGTCACCTGGGGCAGCGCCGAGGGGTTGAGGACCTCGCCGATGACCTTCCAGCGGGCCGGCAGCTTCACGTCCGGCGGGAAGGTCGCCACGATCGCGTGGTCCTCTCCCCCGGTCAGCACCCACTGGATGGGGTCGACGCCGACGGCCTGGCCGATGTCGTTCATCTGCGACGGGATGTCGATCGCGCCGGAGCGGATGTCGATACGGACCTTGCTGGCCTCGGCGATGTGCCCGAGGTCGGCGATCAGTCCGTCGCTCACGTCGCACATCGCGGTCGCGCCGAGCCCGGCGGCGGCCGGACCCGCGTGGTACGGCGGTTCGGGGCGCCGGTGGGCCTCGACGAACGCGCGCGGCGAGCGGAAGCCCCGGGACAGCACCGCGTAACCGGCCGCGGACCAGCCCAGCCAGCCCGTCACCGCGACGAGGTCGCCGGGCTGCGCGCCGGCCCGGGTCACCGGCTCCTGGTTGCGCAGATCGCCGAGCGCGGTGATCGACACCATGATCGTGTCGCCCCGTACGACGTCCCCGCCGACCACCGAGGCGCCCGCCACCTGGCACTCGTCGCGCAGGCCGTCCATCAGCTCGGTGGGCCAGGTGACCGGGAGTTCGGCGGGGACGACCAGGCCGAGCAGCAGCGCGGTCGGTACGGCGCCCATGGCGGCGATGTCCGCGAGGTTCTGCGCGGCCGCCTTGCGCCCCACGTCGTACGCCGTGGACCAGTCGCGGCGGAAGTGCCGCCCCTCCAGCAGGATGTCGGTGCTCGCCACCACCCGGCGGTCGGGCGCGGCGACCACCGCGGCGTCGTCGCCGGGGCCGACCCGGACCGCCGGGGTGGTGGTGAGACGGGAGGTGAGCTCCCTGATGAGCCCGAATTCCCCTAGCTCACCAACAGTGCCCTTCATTGCCCTATCGCCCCTTCGTCGCCTGTCCGTACCCGCTCGCGCGCCATTCTCGCCCCCATTACGGTCGAGATGACCGTCAACTTCTGTCGTACCCGCACCCCGGCGCGCAAGCCTCGGTCTCCGCAGGTCTCCCCGCGGCGAGCGGCGACGCGATACCGTGGCGTTCCTTTTCCCCACATGATCCTCGTGGCCGCCCTGGAGGTTCCGTGGTACAGGCGTACATCCTGATCCAGACGGAGGTCGGCAAAGCGTCGACCGTCGCCGAGACGATCAGCAAGATCCCTGGAGTCATCCAGGCCGAGGACGTGACAGGACCGTATGACGTCATCGTGCGCGCACAGGCCGACACCGTCGACGACCTCGGCCGCCTGGTGGTGGCCAAGGTCCAGCAGGTGGACGGCATCACCCGCACCCTGACCTGCCCGGTCGTCCATCTGTAGCCCCCGTCTACCCTTGGCCGGTGAACATCTTCCGTCACCGGCCGATCGGCGTGCCCGCGCTCGCCCTGCTCATCGGCGTCGCGGGCTGCTCATCAGCAGACGACAGTGCCACCGTCGCGGTTCCCAGCCCCGACGCGAAGACGGCCGCGCAGTGCCGGGCCCTGCACGAGGTGCTGCCGCGGACGGTCGACGGACGCAAGCGCAACGACCCCGAGCCCCGGTCCGCCTTCACGGCGGGCTGGGGAAGCCCGGCGATCATACTGCGCTGCGGAATCACCCGGCCGCCGAAGATGATCGACCCCGAAGTCGCCCGTGGCGAAGACCCCGACGCGATAGGCGGCGGGGTCAACGGCGTGGACTGGCTGATGGAGAAGCTGGACGACGGGACGTGGCGGTTCACCACGGCCGAGCGCGAGACGTATGTGCAGGTGAGCCTGCCGGACGGGATGTCGCAACAGGACGACGGCGCCCAGGTGCTCATCGACCTGGCGGCGGCTGTGAAGAAGGCGATCCCCAAGGGGATCGCCTCCATGACCTGACGGCCGCCCGCCCGGCGCCCGGGGCCGGTGCGGGGAACTGCGCGACCAGCCACGACGTCGCCGCAGACGATGGACGGCCGTCTCGGCACTTCCAGCGGAGCGCTCAGCGCAGACCCGTCGACCTGCGCAGGGCCGCCTGCACCAGGCGGTCCACCAGCTCCGGGTAGCTGATCCCGGTCGCCTGCCACATCTGCGGATACATCGAGATCGGCGTGAAGCCGGGCATCGTGTTGATCTCGTTGATCACGAACTCGCCGTCCTCGGTGAGGAAGAAGTCCGCGCGGACCAGGCCCTCGCAGGAGGCCGCGTCGAAGGCGTCCACCGCGAGCCGGCGCACCTCGGCGGTCTCCTCGTCGGTGAGCGGGGCCGGGACGATGCCGGGCGTGGAGTCGATGTACTTCGCCTCGAAGTCGTAGTACGCGTGCGCGTCCGGCGGCGGGATCTCCGCGGGCACCGAGGCACGCGGGCCGTCCTCGAACTCCAGGACGCCGCACTCGATCTCGCGGCCGCGCACCGCGGCCTCCACCAGGATCTTCGGGTCGTGCCGCTGGGCCTGCGCGATCGCCTCGTCGAGGCCCGAGAGGTCGTCGACCTTGGTGATGCCGATCGACGAACCCGCGCGCGCGGGCTTCACGAACAGCGGCCAGCCGTGCTCGCCGGCGAAGTCGACGATCCTCTTGCGGGCGGCCGGCTCGTCCTGCTGCCACTCACGGGGCCGGATCACCACGTACGGGCCCACCTTGAGCCCGAAGGAGGTGAACACCCGCTTCATGTACTCCTTGTCCTGGCCCACGGCCGAGGCGAGCACGCCCGCGCCCACGTACGGGACGCCGGAGAGCTCCAGGAGACCCTGGAGGGTGCCGTCCTCGCCGTACGGGCCGTGCAGCACCGGGAAGACCACGTCGACCTCGCCGAGGGCCTTGGGCACGGAGCCGGGCTCGCTGTAGACGACCTCGCGGTTGGCGGGGTCGACGGGGAGCACCACGCCGCCCTCGGCCGACTCCGCGAGCTCCTCGACGCTCGGCGTGCGGCGGTCGGTGATGGCCATGCGGTCCGGCTCGTCCGCGGTGAGCGCCCAACGGCCGTCCCGGGTGATGCCGATCGGCAGGACGTCGTACTTGGTCCGGTCGATGGCGCGCAGTACGGCGCCGGCGGTGACCACGGAGATCCCGTGTTCGGAGCTGCGGCCGCCGAACACGACCGCCACGCGCGGCTTGCGAGACTGCTGCTCAGGGCTCTGGGGGAGGTTCTCGGTGCTCATATCGCGTTGAGAGTACCCGGTGGTAGTGCCCTGAGACAGCGTTGGAACGGCGGGGCCGTCCGGCGTCGCTCAGCGTCGCTCGGGCTTCGCGCTGCGCGACATCAGCTCCTTGAGGGCGACCACCGGCGGCTTGCCCTCGTGCACGATGTCCACCACCGTCTCGGTGATCGGCATGTCGACGCCGTGCCTGCGGGCCAGATCCGCCACGGACTCACACGACTTGACGCCCTCGGCGGTCTGCCGGGTGACCGCGATGGTCTCCTCCAGGGTCATGCCCTTGCCGAGGTTGGTGCCGAAGGTGTGGTTGCGGGACAGCGGCGAGGAGCAGGTGGCCACCAGGTCGCCCAGGCCCGCGAGTCCGGAGAAGGTCAGCGGGTCGGCGCCGAGCGCCAGACCGAGCCGGGTGGTCTCGGCGAGACCGCGCGTGATCAGCGAGCCTTTGGCGTTGTCGCCGAGGCCCATGCCGTCGGCGATGCCGACCGCGAGCCCGATCACGTTCTTGACCGCGCCGCCGAGTTCGCAGCCGACGACGTCGGTGTTGGTGTACGGGCGGAAGTACGGGGTGTGGCAGGCGGCCTGGAGTCGCTGGGCGACCGCCTCGTCGGTGCAGGCCACCACGGCGGCGGCGGGCATGCGGGCGGCGATCTCCCGGGCCAGGTTGGGCCCGGTGACGACCGCGACGCGGTCCCGGCCGACCTTGGCGACGTCCTCGATGACCTCGCTCATTCGCATCGTGGAGCCCAGTTCGACGCCCTTCATGAGGGAGACGAGGACGGTGTCGGGCGCGAGCAGCGGACCCCATTCCGCGAGGTTGGCGCGCAGGGTCTGGGAGGGCACCGAGAGGACCGTGAAGTCGGCGCCGGCGGCGGCCTCGGCCGGGTCGGTGGTGGCCCGCAGGTTCGCCGGGAGCTCGACGCCCGGCAGGTAGTCGGGGTTCGTCCGGGTGGAGTTGATCGCCTCCACGACCTCCGCGCGGCGGCCCCACAGGGTGACCTCGCAGCCCGCGTCGGCGAGCACCATGCCGAACGCCGTGCCCCACGAACCGGCGCTGAAGACCGCCGCCTTGACCGGCTTGCTCACTTGCCCCGTCCCTGCCCTTCTGCCTGCCTGCCCTGCGTCTGCGTCTGTGCCTCGGTCCGGCGCCGCTGCTCGATCCGCTCGCGGCGCGGGTCGTACGGCGTCTCGGGCGCCTTCTCGCCGCGGATCTCCTCCAGCAGGCGGGTGATGGCGGCCATGATGACCTCGGTGGCCTCCTTGAGGAGCTCCGGGGTCATCTCCTGGTCGTAGAAGCGCGACAGGTCGACGGGCGGGCCGGCCAGGACGTGGTGCGTCTTGCGCGGAAAGAGGTCCGGCTTCTTGGCGTACGCCGGCAGGAGCTCGTTGGCGCCCCACTGCGCGACCGGGACGACCGGGCACTTCGTCTGCAGGGCCACGCGCGCGGCACCGGTCTTGCCGGTCATGGGCCAGCCGTTCGGGTCGCGGGTGAGGGTGCCCTCGGGGTAGAAGGCGACGCACTCACCGCGTTCCACGGCGTCGATCGCGGCCCGGAACGCGCTGAGCGCGTCGGTGCTCTCGCGGTAGACGGGGATCTGCCCGGTGCCGCGCATCGCGGCACCGACGAATCCCTTCTTGAAAAGCCCGCTCTTCGCCAGGAATCGCGGAACGCGTCCGGTGTTGTACTGATAGTGCGCGTACGCGAAGGGGTCGACGTGGGAATTGTGGTTCACCGCGGTGATAAATCCACCCTCGGCCGGAATGTGCTCCATTCCACGCCAGTCCCGCTTGATCAGAATCACCAGCGGCGGTTTGCACAGGACCGCTGCGAAGCGGTACCAGAAGCCGATTCTGCGGCGGGACACTCGGACACCTTCCTCTAGGACTGCCCCCCGGGGCCGGGGGGGCCGCACAAGTGTCGCCCCAGGCCGCCGGTCTGTCGAGAACACCGTACGCCCCGCCGCCCGGGCCGCCAGAGGACCCGGGTGACAATGACCGCAACCAGTAAGGGACGGTACGCCGGTGCAGTGGACCTTGGTCATCCCCGTGAAGCCCTTGGCGCGGGCCAAGAGCAGGCTCTCGGACACCGCCGCCGACGGGCTGCGCCCGGGGCTGGCCCTCGCGTTCGCGCAGGACACGGTGGCCGCGGCGCTGGCCTGTCCGCAGGTCGGGGATGTGGCGGTCGTCACGGGCGACGCGCTCGCGGGCCGCGAGCTCGCGGCGCTGGGGGCCCGCATCGTGGCGGACGAGCCCGGTGGCGGCCTGAACGCCGCCCTGGCGCACGGGGCGAGGGTCGTACGGTCCCGGCGTGCCGAAACCCCCGTGGCGGCCCTGAACGCCGATCTGCCCGCCCTGCGCCCCGCGGAATTGTCCCGGGTCCTGGCCGCGGCGGCTCAATTCCCGCGGGCTTTTCTCCCCGACGCGGCCGCAATCGGCACCACGCTGCTGACGGCGGCCGGCGGCCGGGAATTGCACCCGGCATTCGGCGTCGATTCCCGGGCCCGACACCGGGCGTCGGGGGCGGTGGAACTCGGGCTGGACGCGGTGGATTCGGTACGCCAGGACGTGGACACCGGCGAGGACCTGCGGGCGGCGCTGGCGCTGGGGGTGGGTCCGCGGACGGCGGCGGCGACGGCCCGGCTGCTGATTCCCGGGCAGTAGCGGCACAGTAGGCTTCCGCCATGCAGGCGACCGCATACACGTACGACCCCGAGACCCGCAGCGGGCAGGTACTGCTCGACGACGGGACGCCGGTGCCCTTCGACGCTCCGGCGTTCGACGCGGGAGGGCTGCGGCTGCTGCGGCCGGGACAGCGCGTACGGATCGAGACGGAGAGTGCCGAAGACGGCCTCCGCATCACGCTCGTGACCCTGCAGACGTTCTGAGCGTCCCCGCGGACGCGCCGCGGGCCGGGCTCCCCACGGGAGTCCGGCCCGGCGTGTGAGTGCCCCTGCGCCTCGCCTCTAGCGGGCGGTGGCCTTCTTGGCGGTGGTCTTGCGGGCCGTCGACTTCTTGGCCGGGGCCTTCTTGGCGGTGACCTTCTTCGCCGGGGCCTTCTTGGCGGTGGTCTTCTTGGCCGCGGCCTTGGCCGTGGTCGTCTTCTTGGCGGCCGCCGTGGTCTTCTTGGCGGTCGTCTTCTTCGCCGTGACCTTCTTGGCGGTGACGGCCTTCTTCGCGGGCGCCGCCTTCTTCGCCGTGACCTTCTTCGCGGCCGCCTTGGTGGTCTTCTTCGCCACGGCCTTCTTGACCGTGGCGGCGGCTCCGCCGGTCAGGCTGCCCTTGGGCGCCTTCTTGACGGCGACCTCGCCGCCGCGCGGCAGCTTCTTCGAGCCGCTCACCAGGTCCTTGAAGCCCTGACCGGCGCGGAAGCGCGGCACGGAGGTCTTCTTGACCCGAACCCTCTCGCCCGTCTGGGGGTTACGGGCGTAGCGGGCGGGGCGGTCCACCTTCTCGAAGGACCCGAAGCCGGTGACCGAGACCCGCTCGCCCGCGACGACCGCGCGGACGATGGCGTCCAGAACATGATCGACAGCATCGGCGGCCTGCTGGCGGCCACCCATCCTGTCGGCAATCGCTTCAACGAGCTGCGCCTTGTTCACGTCTTCCCCTTCGGAGACATCGCCAGAACGAAAGTGTTCAAGCTTTTTCGCACGTTAGGCAGATATATACCGCAAATCAAACACGAAACGGGCTTATCACCCTTGTGCCGCAACCGACTCGGTTGTCTCGGGCGGTTCAGCGTTCCTCGTCAGGGATTCGACCCTCGTCCAGGTCCGCCGTGAACCGCTCCAGACGCCTTGCCGCATCGGCGAGATCGTGCTTGGCCGCGGCCGTAATGACCAGCAGCTTCCGGGTCAGCGCCATCCGTACGCCCTCCGGGACTTGCAGTGCGCGCACTCTTGCGTGCGCTTCCTTCAGTTGGGCCGCGACCGCCGTATAGAGCGTGAGTTGGCCGTCGCTGTCCATGCACAGATTGTGCCATCTGGGGCGAGTTGTCGCCTGCGCAGGGTGCAACTGCCGCCTCGAATGGCCTTCCGGGCACTTGCCAAGCCCGCAATCACAGCACTCACTTACCCAGGCAACCGCCGCACTAACGTGGGAAGTTGAGCGGACCTGCGGGAACGCCCAGGGCCGTTCGGGTGCAGACATGGCTGTACCCCCAATCGTGGCGATCGGGGGTACAGAGGGGGTGTTGCGGTGGCCGAATCTCGACCCGTTCGGGACTTGGTTCAGACCTGAAGCGTCCGCGGCTTGTAGGAGGGCCGCTTGGCCTCGTAGGCGGCGATGTCGGCCTCGTTCTGGAGGGTGATGGAGATGTCGTCCAGCCCGTTCAGCAGCCGCCAGCGGGAGTTCTCGTCCAGCTCGAAGGAGGCGGTGATGCCCTCGGCGCGCACCTCACGGGCCTCGAGGTCCACCGTGATCTCGGCCTGCGGGTCCTTCTCCGTGAGCTCCCACAGCGCGTCCACGGTCTGCTGCTCCAGAACCACCGTGAGCAGGCCGTTCTTCAGCGAGTTACCGCGGAAGATGTCTGCGTAGCGGGAGGAGATGACCGCCTTGAAGCCGTAGTTCTGCAGCGCCCAGACGGCGTGCTCACGGGAGGAGCCGGTGCCGAAGTCGGGGCCCGCGACCAGGACGGTGGCGCCCTGCCGCTCGGGGCGGTTGAGCACGAACTCCGGGTCCTTGCGCCAGGCCTCGAACAGCCCGTCCTCGAACCCGTCCCGGGTCACCTTCTTGAGCCAGTGAGCAGGGATGATCTGGTCGGTGTCGACGTTGCTGCGGCGCAGCGGGACGGCCCGGCCGGTGTGGGTGGTGAATGCTTCCATGGCTCTCAGACTCCAGCGGGGGCGGCGGTTGCGTCGGCCAGGTCGGCCGGGGAGGCCAGGTGGCCCAGGACGGCGGTCGCGGCCGCGACCTGCGGCGACACCAGGTGCGTACGCCCGCCCTTGCCCTGCCGGCCCTCGAAGTTGCGGTTGGAGGTGGACGCGGAGCGCTCACCCGGGGCCAGCTGGTCCGGGTTCATGCCCAGGCACATCGAACAGCCCGCGTGCCGCCACTCGGCGCCGGCCTCCTTGAAGACCACGTCCAGGCCCTCGGAGACGGCCTGCAGACCGACCCGCGCGGAGCCCGGGACGACCAGCATCCGTACGCCGTCGGCGACTTTGCGCTCCCGCAGGATGTCGGCGGCGGCGCGCAGGTCCTCGATGCGGCCGTTGGTGCAGGAGCCTACGAAGACGGTGTCCACGTTGATGGAGCGCAGCGGCTGGCCGGCCTCCAACCCCATGTATTCCAGGGCCTTTTCGGCGGCCAGGCGCTCCGAAGCGTCTTCGTACGAAGCCGGGTCGGGGACCTGCGCCGAAAGCGGCGCGCCCTGGCCGGGGTTGGTGCCCCAGGTGACGAACGGCGACAGCTCGTCGGCGTGGATGACGACCTCGGCGTCGAAGACCGCGTCCTCGTCCGTCCTCAGGGTCTTCCAGTACGCCACGGCGGCGTCCCAGTCCTCGCCCTCGGGGGCGTGGGCGCGGCCCTTGATGTACTCGAAGGTCGTCTCGTCGGGCGCGATCATGCCCGCGCGGGCACCGGCCTCGATCGACATGTTGCAGATGGTCATCCGGGCCTCCATCGAGAGCTTCTCGACGGCGGAGCCGCGGTACTCCAGGATGTAGCCCTGGCCGCCGCCCGTACCGATCTTGGCGATGATCGCCAGGATCAGGTCCTTGGCGGTCACGCCCTCGGGCAGCTCGCCCTCGACGGTGATGGCCATGGTCTTGGGGCGGGCCAGCGGCAGCGTCTGGGTGGCCAGCACGTGCTCCACCTGGGAGGTGCCGATGCCGAACGCCAGCGCGCCGAAGGCGCCGTGCGTGGAGGTGTGCGAGTCGCCGCAGACGACGGTGGTGCCGGGCTGGGTCAGGCCCAGCTGCGGGCCCACGACGTGGACGACGCCCTGCTCGACGTCGCCCAGCGGGTGCAGCCGGACGCCGAACTCGGCGCAGTTCTTGCGCAGCGTCTCCAGCTGGGCGCGGGAGACCGGGTCCGCGATGGGCTTGTCGATGTCGAGGGTCGGGGTGTTGTGGTCCTCGGTCGCGATGGTGAGGTCGAGGCGGCGCACCTGGCGGCCGCTGAGCCGAAGCCCGTCGAAGGCCTGCGGGCTGGTCACCTCGTGCAGCAGGTGCAGATCGATGAAGAGGAGGTCGGGCTCGCCCTCGGCGCGCCGGACGACGTGGTCGTCCCAGACCTTCTCCGCGAGTGTCCTACCCATCGCTTTCCCTTCGGCCGGCCATGGTGCGCCGGCCCAACTAGAGATCTTGAGGAGGCAGCGCCCGCGCCCCTGTTCACGGGCACTCGCCGCCTGGCCCGTTCGGTGCTCGGGCCGTTGTGCTTACAAGGGTTGCGCGTCTCACCGAAAATTGAACTTGCGTTTCACAGAGTGAGACGCGAGTATCGTTGCATGGACAACAGTAGCGGCGTCGGCGTTCTGGACAAGGCGGCCCTCGTCCTGAGCGCTCTGGAGTCCGGTCCGGCCACCCTCGCGGGACTGGTCGGGGCCACCGGACTGGCAAGACCCACGGCTCACCGCCTTGCCGTGGCTTTGGAACACCACCGCATGGTGGCGCGCGACATGCAGGGCCGTTTCATTCTCGGCCCCCGGCTCGCCGAGCTGGCCGCGGCGGCGGGCGAGGACCGTCTGCTGGCCACGGCGGGCCCCGTGCTCACGCACCTGCGTGACATCACCGGCGAGAGCGCGCAGCTCTACCGACGCCAGGGTGACATGCGCATCTGCGTGGCCGCGGCGGAACGCCTGTCCGGCCTGCGGGACACCGTCCCGGTCGGTTCGACCCTCACGATGAAGGCGGGCTCGTCCGCGCAGATCCTGATGGCCTGGGAGGAGCCGGAGCGCCTGCACCGGGGCCTGCAGGGCGCCCGCTTCACGGCGACGGCCCTGTCGGGTGTACGGCGGCGCGGCTGGGCCCAGTCCATCGGCGAGCGGGAGCCGGGCGTCGCGTCCGTCTCCGCGCCGGTACGCGGCCCCTCCAACCGCGTGGTGGCCGCCGTGTCCGTCTCCGGTCCGATCGAGCGCCTGACCCGCCACCCAGGCCGTATGCACGCGCAGGCGGTCATCGACGCCGCCGCGCGCCTGTCCGAGGCCCTGCGCCGCTCCGGCTGACCACCGGATCAGGGACGCTCCCGGGGAAGGCCGGCCTCAACGCCGCGGCAGGCCCTCCCCGGTCCCCCGTCCCCCTTGCCGGTCGGGCTCGCCGACCGACATGCCGACTCGGCCCGTCAACCCGTCTTCTCACCGGCCGCGGCCGAGCGGTGCGCGAAGCGGTCCTTGGCATAGCGCCCCCGCGTCTCGACCGGGACCTGACCGTGCGCCGCCGCGAGACCGAAGGCCGGCATGTCGGCGTAGATCGACTCGTGCGACCCCTCGGGCACGACGTACGTCTCGTGCCACAGCCCGACGTGCCCGCGCATCTTTCCCGCCCGCTCCTTGCGGTTGATGATCGCCCACGCCCGGTGGTGGAACATGTCGGGCGAGTGCGCGTACGCGTAGAGCTTCTCCTTGGACTCCCAGTACTGGACGACGTAGTACGTCCGCGGCGAGGCCGTCAGCAGTACGTGCCCCAGCAGCCCCCGCTCGGCGTCCCGTCCGAGCTCCTTCAGCATGCGGAGCATCGACACCATGACCGGCACCCACTGGTGCACCGCCCAGAAGTGGTTGACGCGCATGCCGATCAGGAGCACCACGGCGTCCCCGTCCACCGCGGCGGTGGTGCGCCCGGGCACCGGCTTCACGACCATCACGAGCCTCCGGATCCCCTATCGGATAGCGGCACTATCCTTCTCGGCGGTGCTTGGATAGTGGCACTTACCAAGGAAGGGCGCAAGACATGCGGCTTGGCGAGCTGAGTCGGCGCAGCGGTGTGTCCACCGCGACGATCAAGTACTACCTGCGCGAAGGGCTGTTGCCGGCGGGCCGCCAGGTCAACACCACGACGGCCGAGTACGACGAGGAGCACCTGCGCCGGCTGCGCCTGGTGCGGGCGATGATCCAGGTCGGCCGGGTGCCGGTGGCCACGGTGCGCGAGGTGCTGAAGCACGTCGACGACGAGTCGCTCGGCCGGACGATCCGGATGGGGGCCGCCCTGTGGGCACTGCCCCAGGTGAGCGAGCCGGACGAGGAGGACGAGTACGTCCGGGCCGCGCACCAAGAAGTGGGCGAACTGCTGCGGACGCTGGGCTGGGCGAACGCGCAGGCCCTGGTCACCCTCTCCCCCGCGTACCGCTCGCTGGTGGTGGCGGTGGCCGCGCTCCGGCGGCTCGGCTACGACTGGGAGTCCGAACGGCTGGTCGCGTACGCGCAGTTGATGCACCGGGCGGCCGTGCTCGACCTGGACTTCGTGGAGACGCATCCGTCCGAGGCCGAGAAGGTGGAGACGGCCGTGCTCGGGGCGATCCTCGCCGAACCGCTGCTCCAGGCGCTGCACCGGCTGGCCCAGGAGGAGGAGTCCGCACGGCGCTACGGCTTCGAGTAGCCCCCGGCCTCCGGTCCCCGGACAAGCCGAAGGCCCTCCGCCGAAGCGGAGGGCCTTCGTTCTGTACCCCCGACCGGATTCGAACCGGCGCTACCGCCTTGAGAGGGCGGCGTGCTAGGCCGCTACACAACGGGGGCGAGGATCACGCGTTTCCGCGGATCCGAGCTGGTCTACCTGGACTCGAACCAAGACTAACTGAACCAGAATCAGTCGTGCTGCCAATTACACCATAGACCAATGTGGTTTAGACCAGCAGTACCCCCGACCGGATTCGAACCGGCGCTACCGCCTTGAGAGGGCGGCGTGCTAGGCCGCTACACAACGGGGGCCCTAGCGATCCTGCATCGAGGTCAGCGGGAGCTACCCTGACTGTCCTCGCGGGAAGGATCTGTACCCCCGACCGGATTCGAACCGGCGCTACTGCCTTGAGAGGGCAGCGTGCTAGGCCGCTACACAACGGGGGCTTGCGGATGTGATCCGCTGGTTGCAGATGAGCTCTGCGAGCTGGCCTACCTGGACTCGAACCAAGACTAACTGAACCAGAATCAGTCGTGCTGCCAATTACACCATAGGCCACTGGAACGCAAGCCCCTGAGGGGATCTTGTTCTAGTTTGCTCCCCCGGTTTCCGGCCTCTCGGCCCGCTCCCCGGCGGCGCAGGAAGAACATTACCTGAAGGTGGACGGGGCTCCAAAACGGGTATCCGCGCCAAGGATCGCGGGGAGTTCGGCGAGCGAGGCGATCCGGTGCCGGCCGGTGGGCCCATCACCGCTGGTGTAAGCGCCGTCACGGTCGATCCAGACCGACAGCAGACCCGCCTCGGCGGCGCCGCGCCCGTCGATCTCCGGATGGTCGCCGACGTACGCCACCTGATGCGGGGCGAGCTGCAGGGCGTCGCAGGCGGCGAGGAACGCCTCGGCCTCGGGCTTGGAGACGCCCAGTTCGGCCGCGCACAGGATGGCCTCGAAGCGGTCGTGCACGCCGAGGACGCGCAGCTTGCGGTCCTGGACGGTGAGACTGGAATTGGACAGCACCGCGTGCCGGTGGCTGCGGGCGAGGAGGTCGAGGACGGGCAGGACGTCCGGGAACAGGGCCCAGGCCGCCTCGTAGTGACCGATGTATCGCCCGAACCAGGCGTCGGCCTCGTCGTCGGTCAGCTCCGCGCCCAGGAACACCCGTACGCGGTCGCGCCGCTGACCCTCGAACGTCGCCTCCCCCGCCGAGAACCGGGCCCACTGCTGATCGGTGATCTCCCGCCAACGCAGAAGGGCCTGCTCCGGGGTGTCGTACCCGTGGAGCAGGCCCTCGGCCGCCAGATGGGAGCGCATGCCCTCGCGGTCCGCGGTCGTGTAGTCGAAGAGGGTGTCGTCCACGTCCCAGACCACGGCATGAATGCTCATGCTCCGACCGTACCCTCCTCGACGCGCGGTCAGCCCAGGGTCATCGAGCGGACAGCGTCAGCGCCGGACCCTCGGCATCCCTCGGGCGGGCGGTGAGCTTCCAGGCGGAGGTGCCGGTCAGCCTGGGCCGGCGGCGAGGCCGGGTGACGGGTCGGTGGATGCGCGAAGGGCGGCGCCCGAACCGGACGCCGCCCTCCTGTGTGAGCGCTATGCGGCGAGCTTCGCCAGCGCCGCGTCGATGCGGGCCAGCGTCTTCTCCTTGCCCAGGATCTCCAGGGACTCGAAGAGGGGCAGGCCGACCGTGCGGCCGGTGACGGCCACCCGGACCGGGGCCTGGGCCTTGCCCAGCTTGAGGCCGTGCGCCTCGCCGGCGGCCAGGACGGCCTCCTTCAGGGACTCGGCGGAGTTCCAGTCGGCCGCGTCCAGCTGCTCGCGGGCCGTGCGCAGCAGGGCGTCCGAGCCCTCCTTCATGGCCTTCGTCCAGCTCGCCTCGTCGAAGACCGGCTCGGCCAGGAACAGGAAGTCGACGTTCTCGGTGATCTCGGAGAGGACCTTGAGGCGGGTCTGCGCGTGCGGCGCGACGGCCTGCCACTTCGTCTCGTCGAAGGCCTCCGGCGCCCAGGAGGCGAACGGGGCCGTCAGCCACGGCCGGCAGCGCTCCGTGAAGTCCTTCACGTCGAGCAGGCGGATGTGGTCGGCGTTGATCGCCTCGGCCTTCTTCAGGTCGAAGCGGGCCGGGTTGGGGTTCACGTCGGTGACGTCGAAGGCCGCGACCATCTCGTCGATCGAGAAGATGTCCTGGTCGGCCGAGAGCGACCAGCCGAGCAGCGACAGGTAGTTGAGCAGGCCCTCCGGCAGGAAGCCGCGCTCGCGGTAGAGGTTCAGCGACGACTGCGGGTCGCGCTTCGACAGCTTCTTGTTGCCCTCGCCCATCACGTACGGCAGGTGCCCGAAGGCCGGGATCTGCTGGGCGATGTCCAGCTCGATCAGCGCCTTGTACAGGGCGATCTGCCGCGGGGTGGAGGAGAGCAGGTCCTCGCCGCGCAGGACGTGGGTGATCTCCATCAGCGCGTCGTCGACCGGGTTCACCAGCGTGTACAGCGGGGCGCCGTTCGCGCGGACGATGCCGTAGTCCGGCACGTTCTCCGGGGTGAAGGTCAGCTCGCCGCGCACCAGGTCGGTGAAGGTGATCGTCTCGTCGGGCATCCGGAAGCGGACGATCGGGGTGCGGCCCTGGGCCTCGTACTGAGCGACCTGCTCGGCGCTCAGGTCGCGGCAGTGGCCGTCGTAGCCGGAGGGTTTGCCGGCGGCGCGGGCGGCCTCGCGGCGGGTGTCCAGCTCGTCCTGGGAGCAGTAGCAGCGGTAGGCGTGGCCGGCGTCGAGCAGCTTCTGGGCGACCTCCTTGTAGAGGTCCATGCGCTGCGACTGCCGGTACGGCGCGTGCGGGCCGCCGACCTCGGGGCCCTCGTCCCAGTCGAAGCCCAGCCAGCGCATCGCGTCGAGCAGCTGGGCGTACGACTCCTCGGAGTCGCGGGCCGCGTCGGTGTCCTCGATACGGAAGACCAAAGTGCCCTGGTGGTGCCGGGCGAACGCCCAGTTGAACAGAGCGGTGCGGACCAGGCCCACATGGGGGTTACCGGTGGGCGAGGGGCAGAAACGTACGCGTACGGGGGAGCCGGATGCGCTAGCCACGCTTGACAACCTTGTTGGTGAGAGTGCCGATGCCTTCGATGGTGACGGCGACCTCGTCGCCGACGTGCAGGGGGCCGACCCCAGCCGGGGTGCCGGTGAGGATCACGTCGCCGGGAAGCAGCGTCATGGCCTCGGAGATGTTGACGATCAGGTCCTCGATGGAGTGGATCATCTCGCTCGTCCGGCCCAGCTGGCGCTGCTCGCCGTTGACCGTGAGCTGGATGGTCAGGTCGGACGCGGCGGCGAGGTCCAGGTCGGTCTCGACCCAGGGGCCGAGCGGGCAGGCGGTGTCGAAGCCCTTGGCCCGCGCCCACTGCTTCTCGCGTCGCTGCACGTCGCGGGCGGTGACGTCGTTGGCGCAGGTGTAGCCGAAGATCACGTCCTTGACGCGGTCCCGGGGGACCTCGCGGCACAGCCGGCCGATGACGACGGCCAGCTCGGCCTCGTGGTGCAGCTCCTCGGAGAAGGACGGGTACTGGATCTCGTCGCCGGGGCCGATCACCGAGGTGGACGGCTTGAAGAAGGCGAAGGGGGCGTCCGGGACCTCGTTGCCCAGCTCCTTCGCGTGCTCCGCGTAGTTGCGGCCGAAGGCCACGACCTTGTTGGGAAGCACCGGCGGGAGCAGCCTGACCTTGCTCAGCGGCACCTTCGTACCGGAGAGCTCGAAGTCGGCGAACGGAATGCCCTTGATGATGTCGAGGACGAGTTCGTCCTGCTTCTCGCCCTCGACCGCGCCGAAGGCGACGTTCCCGTCGATGGAGAACCTGGCGATGCGCACGGGATCCTTGCGCCCCTTACCTGAGAAACCGAGCCGGCTGGAGTCTGACGCTCCAGGCTAACGCGGCAAAGGGGCCGGGCCTCGCCCATATTCCCCGGGGCGCGGGCGCGGACGCCGAAAGGGCGCCCCTCCTGCGGGGGCGCCCCGGACTTCTGTCGCGGCCGCCTTGAGCATTCGGCGGCCGGCGGCCGTACTACTCGGCGACGGCGGCGGTCACCGGGACCTCTTCCAGGATGGTGCGCCTGGGGTTGGCGGTCTGGGCGGGCAGGTCGACGGAGTGCTCCGGCTGCTCCGGGGTCTGCAGGTCGTCGGCGCCGTCGAGGTGCGCCAGAGTCGTGCGACGCGGGTTGGCTATGGTGCGGAACATCATCGTCGTCTTCACGGTTGTCCTGGGCCCTGTCCTGTGTGGGTGCTGATTTACAAAGGCACGCGTCTTGTCAAGCGCCAGGCTAAACATTCAATGCGCCGCCGAAGACGCGAAGTGGCCGTGGTCGGCGTGTGAGTTTGCTCACGACCTCGCGGGCAAACCGGTCAATTCCGGCCCGCAACTCATGGCAACGAAACGGACATTGGCCCACTGAAGCCATCATTCCGCTCCTGATCATGGCGACTGGGACACCCGCCCAACTCCAGTAATTCACACGGATATGCCCGCTATGTACGAGATCAATTTCCACGTCTCGTAACGCGTCACTCACTCCCTGTCACTCAGGTCACAGCTCGGTCCACGGCCCTTGTTGGAGATCCGGCACTGTGCTGGAATTCCACGGACCGCCGCAGGATCGAGCCGGCGCACAGGGCGCTACCAGCGCCGGGTGGCGGCGAGGCAGGGGGAGTCCAGCGCCGGTCACTCACGACCACCCGGGGGGCGCATTCAGGGCGTCCCCCACAACGCCGACACCGTGTCCTTCCGTTCGCGCGGAGGGGTGCCTGGTCCAGAGGTTGCGACGCTAGTGCAGGGACGTTTCAAGAGGGATGGCAGTGCTTCGGCGGAGCCGGAGCCGCATGGCGGGACCGACCGCGGTTCCTCGCCCCAGCACGCCCAGAACCCGGGCCCGACCCAGTCCGCTGACGGCGGTGGGCGCCCCGGCGCGCCGACGCCGTCGGGCGCCCCGAAATCCATACCGCCGGTGAAGTCCACCAAGGGACCGACCGGCCCCGGACCGCGCATAGCCCTGCGCAACTGGCGCATCTCCACGCGTCTGGTGTCGCTGCTCGCGCTCCCCGTGGTCGCGGCCACCTCGCTGGGTGCGCTGCGCATCAGCGACTCCATGGACGACATCCAGCAGCTCGACAACATGAAGCTGCTGACGGACATGACCAAGCAGGCCACCGAACTGGCCGCCGCGCTCCAGGAGGAGCGCGACCAGTCCGCCGGTCCGCTGGCGCACGGCCTGAAGGCGACCGACTACACGGTCAAGGGCTACCAGGACAAGACGGACCGCGCGAAGGAGAACTTCCTCAACGCGTCCGAGGAGATCGACGCGGCGAGCAAGGCGGGCCAGCTCCAGGGCGTCCGTGACAGCCTCGTCGGTCTGGCCGGACAGCTGGACCAGCTGGCCAAGATCCGCCGGTCGGCCTACCAGTCCAAGAACAACTCGACGCAGACGGTCGAGGCTTACCACCGCCTGATCACCCAGCTGATCGACCTCTCGCAGGACATGGCGGAGGCGTCCAGCAACCCGGAGATGATCCAGCGCACCCGCGCCCTGGCGGCGTTCTCCACCGCCAAGGAGTACGCGTCCGTGCAGCGCGCCGTCGTCGCCGCGGCCCTGCCCGACAACAACACCGAGGCCGGCCGCATCTCGGAGAACGACCGGCTCTACGCCCAGTCGGCGCTGTCCAGCGAGAACTCCGAAGTCACCATCTTCCGGAAGATCTACTCCGGCAACGCCGCCGAGCTCCTCAAGCCGATCGACGAGGGCAACCCGACGATCGAGTCCGCGGACACCTACGCCAAGCGTGCCCTCGGCGGCTCGGAGGGCCTCAAGGACCAGCCCAAGCGCTCCTACCGCGACTGGGTGGACGACAGCTCGACCAAGATCGAGCAGATGAAGAAGATCGAGCACACGCTGCTCGAGGACATGGAGCAGAAGGCCCGCGAGCTGCGTAACGCCACCGAGCGCGACGCGATCATCTCCGGTGTCCTGATCCTCATCGTCCTCGGCGTGTCGCTCGTCGGCGCCTTCGTCGTGGCCCGCTCCATGATCCGCTCGCTGCGCCGTCTGCAGGAGACCGCCACCAAGGTCGCCCAGGACCGTCTGCCCGAGCTGGTCAAGCAGCTCTCCGAGTCCGACCCGCAGGACGTCGACACGTCCGTGGAGTCGGTCGGTGTGCACTCCCGGGACGAGATCGGCCAGGTGGCCGCGGCCTTCGACGACGTGCACCGCGAGGCGGTCCGCCTCGCCGCCGAGCAGGCCCTTCTGCGGGGCAACGTCAACGCGATGTTCACCAACCTCTCGCGCCGCTCCCAGGGTCTTATCCAGCGCCAGCTCTCGCTCATCTCCGAGCTGGAGTCCCGCGAGGCCGACCCGGACCAGCTGTCCTCGTTGTTCAAGCTCGACCACCTCGCGACCCGCATGCGCCGTAACGGCGAAAACCTCCTCGTCCTCGCCGGTGAAGAGCCCGGTCGCCGCTGGACCCGCCCGGTCCCGCTGGTCGACGTGCTCCGCGCCGCCGCGTCCGAGGTGGAGCAGTACGAGCGCATCGAGCTGGCCTCCGTGCCGACCACCGAAGTGGCCGGCCGCGTGGTCAACGACCTCGTGCACCTCCTCGCCGAGCTGCTCGAGAACGCGACCTCGTTCTCCTCGCCGCAGACCAAGGTCAAGGTCACCGGTCACGCGCTGCCCGACGGCCGCGTGCTGATCGAGATCCACGACACCGGTATCGGCCTCTCCCCCGAGGACCTCGCGGCGATCAACGAGCGGCTCGCCTCGCCGCCCACCGTGGACGTCTCGGTGTCCCGCCGAATGGGTCTGTTCGTGGTCGGTCGTCTGTCGCAGCGTCACGGCATCCGCATCCAGCTGCGCCCGTCCGACTCCGGTGGTACGACCGCGCTGGTCATGCTGCCCGTCGACGTCGCCCAGGGCGGCAAGAAGCCGGCCGCGGGCAAGCCCGGCGCCCCCGCGTCCTCCGGCGGTCCGGCCGTCGCGCAGGCAGCGGCCGGTGCGGCCGCGGCCCGTCGGGGCGGCGGCCAGGGCGGCGGCGCGCTCGGCGCGGGTGCCGCGGGCGGGGCTCTCGGTGCCGGTGCGGGCGGCGGACGTCCGGGCCTCGGCTCGAACCCGCGTGGCCAGGTCGGCTCCGCCCAGGGCGCGCGTGCCGCGCTTCCGGGCGCCGGTCAGAACGGCCGTCCGGGTGCCCCGGGCGCGGCCCGTGGCCCGCAGGGTCCGTCGGCTCCCCAGCAGAACCGCTCGGCTCCGGCCGGTGCCGGCGCCGGTACCTTCGGCGGACAGACGCCGGGTGCCGCGCAGAACCCGCAGCAGGACATGTTCGGCGGCCGCGGCGCGGCCCCGCAGCGTCCGGGCAATGCCGCGGACCAGGGCCGTCAGCTGCCGCCGCGCGGCGGTGCGCGGGCCGAGCTGCCCGGCGCGGGCGCGTCGGCCGCGGGCTGGGGCAACGAGACCGGACAGCTCTCCCACGCCTCGCTGGACACCCCGCGCGGCCACGACGAGCAGGACCCCTCGCAGACCGCGCGCATGCCGCGCGTGGACGACCGCCAGGGCCCCGGCTCGACGTCCGAGATCCCCCGGATCGACGCCGCCCAGGGTCCCTCCGCCACCGGCGAGTTCCCCCGCCCGGACTTCAACGGCGGTGCCCAGAACACCGGTCAGTACCCCGCGGCACCGGCCTACGACCCCGGTTCCACCGGCCAGTACGCCCGCCCCGGTGCGAACGGCCAGCAGGGCAACAACGCGTACGTCCGCTCCGACATCTTCGGTGCGCCGGGCGGACAGCAGGACGGCTCCTCCACGGGCCAGTTCGCGGCCCCGCAGGCGTACGACTCCGGCTCCACCGGGCAGCACTCCTTGCCCGGACGTCACAACCCCGCGCCGAACAACGCCCAGAACACGGGTCAGTTCGAGCGGCCGCAGGTGGGCGGTGGACAGGGCGGCGACTTCGGCGCCCAGCGTCCGCAGGCCCCGCAGCAGCGTCCGGCCCGCCACGAGCCGGAGGCCCTGCCGCCGGCCAGCAGTCCCGGTGACGGCCGTACGCCGCTGTACGACACCCTGGAGACCAACTGGTTCCGTGGCGGCCAGGGGCAGCAGCAGAGCAACGGCTCGGCTCCCGCCCCGGCCCCGCAGCAGCCGCAGGCTCCCGCGCCCGCCGCCGCTTCCGCGGCCCCCCAGCGTCCCGTGACCAGCTCCTGGCGCAGCTCGCCGAACGACGAACTCGTCCGGCAGGCAGAGCGTGTACGGCAGCCGGCCGCGGGCGGCGTCACCACCTCCGGCCTGCCGCGCCGGGTGCCCAGGGCGAACCTCGTCCCGGGTACGGCTCAGCAGCAACAGCACCAAACCGGTCCGCAGGTCTCGCGTGCGCCCGATGACGTACGCGGCCGGCTGACCAATCTCCGTCGGGGAATCGCGCAGGGTCGGCAGGCCAATACCGGCCAGACCGGCAGCTACCCGAACCCCACTCACCAGCAGGAGCGTTAGTTGAGCCAGATGAGCCAGGCGGCACAGAATCTCAACTGGTTGATCACCAACTTCGTGGACAACACCCCCGGGGTGTCCCACACCGTCGTCGTGTCCGCCGACGGTCTCCTTCTGGCGATGTCGGAAGGCTTCCCGCGCGACCGCGCCGACCAGCTCGCGGCGGTCGCGTCCGGGCTCACCTCGCTGACGGCCGGGGCCTCCCGGATCTTCGAGGGCGGCAACGTGGCGCAGACGGTCGTCGAGATGGAACGAGGTTTTCTCTTCCTCATGTCCGTCTCGGACGGCTCGTCGCTGGCCGTCCTGGCCCACCCGGAGTGCGACATCGGCCTCGTCGGCTACGAGATGGCGCTGCTGGTCGACCGCGCGGGCGCGGTACTCACGCCCGACCTGCGCGCCGAGCTCCAAGGAAGTCTGCTTCACTGATCGGCCCCGGCAACACCCACCTCACCAAATCACCGTCCGGCCGACACAATCCCCCCACCGGCCCCGACAGACGGCCCGACTGACCGAGCACTTGCTGTCCCGCCCGGAGGATTCATGACCCCGCCCACCGCCTCTCATGATCCGTACGCGGAGCCGTACGGGGATGAGGGCGACCAGCCGCTGGTACGTCCGTATGCGATGACCGGTGGCCGGACCCGGCCGCGCTACCAGCTCGCCATCGAGGCACTGATCAGCACCACGGCCGACCCGGCAGCGCTCATGGGACTGCTCCCGGAGCACCAGCGCATCTGCCACCTGTGCCGCGAGGTGAAGTCCGTGGCCGAGGTGTCGGCGCTGCTCGCCATGCCGCTCGGTGTGGCCCGGATCCTGGTTGCCGACCTCGCAGAGGCCGGCCTGGTCGCCATCCACCAGCCGGGTGGCGACGAGAACAACGGCGGCGCTCCGGACGTGACGCTGCTCGAAAGGGTGCTCAGTGGACTTCGCAAGCTCTGACGGAGGCCGGGCCACCACCTCCGCGAAGATCGTGGTGGCGGGCGGCTTCGGCGTCGGCAAGACCACGTTCGTCGGCGCCGTCTCCGAGATCAACCCGCTGCGCACGGAGGCCGTGATGACGTCCGCGAGCGCGGGCATCGACGACCTCACCCACACCGGGGACAAGACGACCACCACGGTCGCCATGGACTTCGGCCGTATCACCCTGGACCAGGACCTGATCCTGTACCTCTTCGGTACGCCCGGTCAGGACCGGTTCTGGTTCATGTGGGACGACCTCGTGCGCGGTGCCATCGGCGCGGTGGTGCTCGTGGACACCCGGCGCCTGGCCGACTGCTTCCCCGCGGTCGACTACTTCGAGAACTCGGGTCTGCCGTTCGTGGTCGCGCTCAACGGCTTCGACGGGCAGCAGCCCTACCAGCCGGAAGAGGTGCGTGAGGCGCTGCAGATCGGGCCGGACACCCCGATCATCACGACGGACGCGCGGCACCGCTCCGATGCCAAGAGCGCGCTGATCACGCTGGTCGAGCACGCCCTCATGGCACGGCTGAGGTAGCACTCAAGTCGGGAGTGCCGTACGGCAGTTGTCGTAAGTACACCGGAGCCGGCTGTGGCCTTTGACACGGTCGGCTCCGGTGTTCATAACGTTTCGGCAGAGGAATCCGGTGGTATCGCCACGCGTCGCGGTCAAGCGGTATCGCTGCGTCCACAAACGCCCCGTCTTTTGACGGGGCTCGCTCTTTATGACCGATTTATCTAGGGCTTACATCACAGGGAATCGACCCTTTCCACTGTTTGGAAGTGCGCAGGTCCACGTGCTGGAATGCCTGAACTGCCCAATAGTCAAAGACGTACTCACCAGTGGTCTGTGACACACCGGGCTCTGAGAGACTGCGGCACGACGTAGGTGCCCGCCGCCGAGAGGTTGTTGGTCGAGTGAGGCGAAGCAAGAACGGTCCCGAGCCGTCGGCGCGGGGCAACTTCACCCCGCCGCCGCGCGCTGCGGCGCCCACCCCTGTGCCCGGCTCGGAGCCGGCGGCCGCTCCCGCGAAGAGCGGTGGCCGCTTCTCCCCCCGCAACTGGCGGGTGCCGACCAGGCTGAACGCGATCCTGCTCATACCCGTGATGGTCGGCCTCGTCATGGGCGGCTTCCAGGTGAAGAGCTCGATCGACACCTGGCAGGAGGCCCAGGACGCGGAGAACACCGCGCGCCTGGTGCGTGCCGCCCTCGGCTACGCCGACGCGCTCTACGTCGAGCGTGACGTCAGCGCCGCCCCGCTGCTGCAGGGCAAGGGCCAGGACGACGCGACCGTCGTCGCGATCCGCAAGAAGACCGACGAGGCCGCCGACGCCTTCGACCAGGCCGCGCAGAACATGCCGCAGAAGGCGGGCCTGCAGCGCCGCCTGAAGCAGTTCCGGGAGAGCGAGCCGAAGCTCCAGGACCTGCGCGCGATCGCCTTCGGCAAGAAGGTGACCGGCGTCCAGACCGAAGAGGGTTACGTCGACATCGCCCACCCCCTGATGGAGTTCGCCAACGAACTCGGTCTGGGCACCGGCAACATCACCTCCTACGGCCGTACCGTCTACGCCATCTCGCTGACCAAGGCCGCCCTGTCCCTGGAGCGCTCGATCGGCATGCACCTGCTGATCAAGCCCGGCCCGGACGCCCCGAACCTGGCGACCCAGCGGGTCTCCCTCTCCTCGTACGCCTACCTGGAGCGGATCGCCGTCGAGGAGTACAAGGGCGGTGGCACCGACGCCGACACGGTGAAGCTGAACACGGCCGAGACGAAGGTCAGGTCCGACGGCGCGGCGATGGCCGAGGCGGCCAAGGGCAAGGACCCGAACTACGTGCCGCCGCCGGCCGACCCGACCAAGATGATCTCGGCCCTGGCGACCCTGAGCGACACCAGCACCACCACCCGCGCCGGGCTCGCCACCAAGGGCATCACCGCGCAGAACTGGTGGGCGTTCAACACGCTCAAGTTCAACGCCTACCACCAGATCGAGTTCGATCTCGCGGACAAGGCCGTGAACGAGGCCTCCGACATCGCCGACAACGCCAAGACCTCGGCGTTCATCACCGGTGCCGTGGTCGTGGTCGCCCTGCTCGCCGCGTTCATCCTGGCCGGTCTGGTGGCCCGCCAGATGAGCCGCTCGATGCGCCAGCTGCGCAACGCCGCCTTCGGCATCGCCGAGCAGCGTCTGCCGATGCTGGTCGACCAGCTCTCGCGCACCGACCCCGGCCGCGTCGACACCCGCGTGGCGCCCATCCCGATCACCTCCACGGACGAGATCGGCGAGGTCGCCCGGGCCTTCGACCAGGTCCACCGCGAGGCCGTCCGGCTCGCCGCCGAGCAGGCCCTGCTGCGGGGCAACATCAACGCGATCTTCACCAACCTCTCGCGCCGCAACCAGTCGCTGATCGAGGGCCAGCTGACCCTGATCACCGACCTGGAGAACAACGAGGCCGACCCGGACCAGCTGGAGAACCTCTTCCGCCTGGACCACCTCGCGACCCGTATGCGCCGCAACGGCGAGAACCTCCTCGTCCTCGCGGGCGAGGAGCCCGGCCGCCGCTGGGACCAGCCGGTCCCGCTGGTCGACGTCCTGCGCGCCGCCTCCTCCGAGGTGGAGCAGTACGAGCGCATCGAGCTGTCCGGCGTTCCGGAGGCCGAGATCCACGGCCGCGCGGTCACCGACCTCGTGCACCTGCTGGCCGAGCTGCTGGAGAACGCCACGACGTTCTCCTCCCCGCAGACCAAGGTTCGCGTCACCGCCACCCGTCTCCCCGACGGTCGGGTCATGATCGAGATCCACGACAAGGGCATCGGCCTGACCGCCGAGGACTTCGCGGACATCAACCACAAGCTGGCCAACCCGCCGACGGTGGACGCCGCGATCTCCCAGCGCATGGGCCTGTTCGTGGTCGGCCGGCTGTCCGACCGGCACGGCATCCGCGTTCAGCTGCGCCCCTCGGGCGAGCAGGCCGGCACGACCTCCCTGGTCATGCTGCCGGACGCGATCACGCACGGTGGCGGTGGCGAACAGTCGCTGAACCGCGAGGAGTTCACGGTCTCCCAGATCATCCCGGAGCAGCAGTTCCAGGGTGAGAGCTTCAACCAGCTCCCGCAGGCGCCGATGCGCACTGCGGCCGAGCTCGGCTTCGACGACAGCCGTTACACCGAGGTTCCCGACGACATCCGCGATCTTGACCCGGTGGGCCGCTCGCTGATGCGTGAGGAGCGCCGCGCGGCCCTTGAGGCCCAGTCGCACGGCCAGCAGCCCGGTCCGGAGGGCGGCGAGGGTCCTGCCTACGCCGACGACTTCGACGCCCCGCAGGGGTACGACACAAGCGGTACGGGCTACCAGGAGCAGCCGACGGGCTACGCACCGCAGCCGCCGTACGAGGAGCAGCTGCACACGTCGTACGACGAGCGGCAGCAGCCCGCGTACGACGAGCAGTACTTCGCGCCGAACGGCGGCCTGCCGCAGCGCGACGCCTACGCCCCGAACGGCGGCTACCCCGAGCCCGGGTATGCGGAGTCGGCCCAGGAGGAGTCCGCGGCCGCCCGCGGCGCCGCGTCCGACGGCTTCCCGGCGTACGAGGAGCAGTCCTACCAGGACGACTGGCCGCAGCAGGGCGGCTACCAGAACGGCTACCCGGGCCAGTACGCTCCGGAAGCGGAATCGGCGCAGGCCGGTGACGTGAATGAGCAGGACCGCGTAGGCTTCGACCGTCCGGGATCGGCCTCCAACGCCGCTCACCAGCTGACCGACGCAGGGCTGCCGCGCCGTGGATCCATCGCGGGCGGTACGAACGGGTCGAACGGCTCGAACGGCGCGGCGCGGGTGCGCCAGGACGTGCCGGCCTCCGCACCGCAGAACAACGGTGACAGCGGCTGGCGTTCGGCGAACGACGAGCGGTGGCAGCAGGCCTCCCAGCTCCGGAAGCCGAAGGCCGGCGGTGTCACCTCCTCCGGTCTGCCGCGGCGGGTACCCAAGGCCAACCTGGTCGAGGGAGCCGCCGAGACCACCCCCCAGGGAGGCCCCCAGGTCTCCCGCGCCCCGGAGGACGTCCGGGGCAGGCTGAGCAACCTGCGTCGAGGTGTCCAGCGCGGACGCAACGCAGGCAGTGAAACGAACGGCCAGGGCTTCGGTCCTGACAGCACCTACAACCAGGAGCGTTAGTGTGAGCCCGATGAGCCAGGCGGCACAGAACCTGAACTGGTTGATCACCAACTTCGTGGACAACACCCCGGGGGTGTCCCACACGGTGGTGGTCTCCGCCGACGGACTCCTTCTGGCGATGTCCGAAGGCTTCCCCCGCGACCGCGCCGACCAGCTCGCGGCCGTCGCCTCCGGTCTGACGTCTCTGACGGCAGGCGCCTCCCGGATCTTCGAGGGTGGCAGCGTGAATCAGACGGTTGTGGAGATGGAGCGGGGATTCCTGTTCCTCATGTCCATTTCCGACGGTTCGTCACTGGCCGTCCTGGCCCACCCCGAGGCGGACATCGGCCTCATCGGGTACGAAATGGCACTCCTGGTCGACCGCGCAGGCACGGTTCTTACCCCGGACCTGCGCGCCGAACTCCAGGGAAGCCTTCTCAACTGACAATCAGACGGTGCGTTTTCGCGTCCCGGGGCCGTAAGGTTTCGGGACGCGGCTCCACAGGGATGGGTGCCCGGCACGGTCGGAGGAGGAGAGAAAGTGGCAACACCCCCAGGCGGTTCTCATACGGGCAACTGGTCGTACGGCCCTGCCCAGGGCCAGAACGACGGTTCCGCGAACCGGTACAACTTCCCCTCCGCCCCGAGCCACCGGCAGCCGTACGCGCCGCAGGGTCCCGGCCCGTCGCCGTACGACCAGCCGCCGGCACCGCGCATTCAGCCGGTGCAGCCGCAGCGTCGTCCCGAGCCGGCGCCCGCCGGGGCGTCGAACAACCCCTTGGTGCGTCCGTACGCCATGACCGGCGGCCGGACCCGCCCGCGGTACCAGCTCGCCATCGAGGCGCTGGTGCACACCACCGCGCAGCCGCACCAGATGCAGGGCCAACTGCCCGAGCATCAGCGGATCTGCAACCTCTGCCGGGAGATCAAGTCGGTGGCCGAAGTCTCGGCCCTGCTGTCGATCCCACTCGGCGTGGCCAGGATCCTCGTCGCCGACTTGGCGGAGGCGGGCCTGGTCGCCATCCATCAGCCCGGCGGCGACGAGAACGCCGGCGGCCAGCCAGACGTGACACTGCTCGAAAGGGTGCTCAGTGGACTTCGCAAGCTCTAGCGGCGGTCCTTCCCGCTCCACCACCTCCGCGAAGATCGTGGTGGCGGGCGGCTTCGGCGTGGGCAAGACCACGTTCGTCGGCGCCGTCTCGGAGATCAACCCGCTGCGCACAGAGGCCGTCATGACGTCCGCGTCGGCCGGTATCGACGACCTCACCCACACCGGGGACAAGACGACCACCACGGTCGCCATGGACTTCGGCCGTATCACCCTGGACCAGGACCTGATCCTGTACCTCTTCGGTACGCCCGGTCAGGACCGGTTCTGGTTCATGTGGGACGACCTCGTGCGCGGTGCCATCGGCGCCATCGTCCTGGTCGACACCCGCCGTCTCGCCGACTGCTTCCCGGCGGTCGACTACTTCGAGAACAGCGGGCTGCCGTTCGTCATCGCCCTCAACGGCTTCGACGGCAACCAGCCGTACCAGCCGGACGAGGTGCGCGAGGCCCTGCAGATCGGCCCCGACACCCCGATCATCACGACGGACGCCCGCCACCGCGCGGACGCCAAGTCGGCGCTCATCACACTCGTGGAGCACGCGCTCATGGCGCGCCTGCGGTAGCGGGACCCGTACGCACGGAAAGGGGCGCCCTCCGCTGGAGGGTGCCCCTTTCCACGTCCCACGGCATTGCGCGTCGGGCAGCGCATGCGGAAGGGCCCCTCTCTTCCCGAGAGGGGCCCTTCTTCGTCGTACGGGCTCAGTGCCAGCTGTGCGGAGCGCGGAAGCCCGGCTCACGCTCCAGGCGGCGCCAGCCGGCCTTGGCGCGGCCACGGTGCGTCGCCGTGGGCGCGGAGCCGCGGGCGGCGGCACGGGCCAGGAGGATCGCGGTGATGGCGGCGACCTCCTCGGGCTCGGCGTGGCCCTTCTCGACGCGGATGTCAGCGTTGTCCATGGGTGTCAGTCTCCGTGAGAGAGGTTTCCGCAGGGTTACTGCGGGGGGTTGCCGTGCTTGCGGGACGGCAGGTCTGCGTGCTTGGTGTGCAGCATCGCCAGGGACTTGACGAGCACCTCGCGGGTTTCGGCCGGGTCGATGACGTCGTCGACCAGACCGCGCTCCGCCGCGTAGTACGGGTGCATGAGCTCGGCCTTGTACTCCTTGACCATCCTGTGCCGCATCGCCTCGGGGTCCTCGGCATCGGCGATCTGGCGGCGGAAGATGACGTTGGCCGCGCCCTCGGCGCCCATCACGGCGATCTCGTTGGTCGGCCAGGCGTAGGTCAGGTCGGCGCCGATGGACTGGCTGTCCATCACGATGTACGCGCCGCCGTACGCCTTGCGCAGGATGAGCGAGATCCTCGGAACCGTCGCGTTGCAGTAGGCGTACAGCAGCTTCGCGCCGTGTCGGATGATCCCGCCGTGCTCCTGGTCGACACCGGGGAGGAATCCGGGAACGTCCAGGAAAGTGATGATCGGAATGTTGAAAGCGTCGCACATCTGGACAAAGCGCGCAGCTTTTTCGCTCGCCTCGATGTCCAGCACACCGGCCAGCACCTGGGGCTGGTTGGCGATGATGCCGACGACCTGGCCGTCGAGCCGGGCGAGGGCGCAGATGATGTTGCGGGCCCAGCGCTCGTGGACCTCCAGGTAGTCGCCGTCGTCGACGATCTCCTCGATGACCTTGGCCATGTCGTACGGCCGGTTGCCGTCCGCCGGCACCAGGTCCAGCAGGACGTCGCTGCGGCGGTCGACCGGGTCGGAGGACTCCGCCCGGGGCGGGTTCTCGCGGTTGTTCTGCGGCAGCATCGACAACAGGTAGCGCACCTCGGCGATGCAGGTCTCTTCGTCGTCGTACGCGAAGTGGCAGACACCGCTCGTCTCGGCGTGCACGTCGGCGCCGCCCAGCCCGTTCTGCGAGATCTCCT
>NZ_JBSHAQ010000041.1:0-24973 GCF_053611585.1 Streptomyces sp. NPDC054794
AACAAACTCCTCGCCCCGGGCGCCGGCCTGGTCGACCGGGCCCGCGACTTCATCACCGGCCGCGGACAATCCTGACACGCGGTAGCCGGGGCCGCACCGCGACAGCAGCCGGCCCCGGCTACCCGCCCGGACGCTCAACGCAAGGACGCCGGTCATGACACGAGCGCGGCAGCGCAGCTTCCGCGCAGATACCTTCCCCGCGCTTGTCGCCGCCTGAACTGCCGTTGCACGCGCCCGTCGCATCAGGTGCGGGCGCTGTTTTGGCAGGTGAGGGTGGGAGGGTGGATGAACATCGAGTGATGGTGCACCCGCCCGACGAGTCGGGCGGGCGTCGAGTGCAGGTGGACGCGAAGACCGTTGGTACCGCGCACGGCCTGCATGACCTGATGCTGCTACTCGGCCAGGCCGGGCTTATGTCTCTGGACGAGGTGGCCGTGGCCGAACACCCGCTCATCGAGTGGCACGGAGGAGGGCCCGAAGTATGGAAGCCCTGAACGTGCCGATCAGCTCTCCACCGAAACGGGCCTCGAATCCGGAATCCACCCGGGCTCGCCCGGACAGCTCCTCAAAACCGCGTGACTCCTCCCCCGGCTGAAGCCGGGGGCTTCTCGTTACGCCGGGTTGGCGTCGCGACGGACCAGCCCGGCCCGTAGAACGTTGAGAGCGCCCACCGTGTCGGCGTGCGCGGTGTGGCCGCACGAGACGCAGTGGAATTTCTCCTGTGTGGGCCGGTTCTCCTGCGCAGTGTGCCCGCATGCGGGGCAGGTGCGGGAGGTGTTGCGGGGGTCCACGGCGATCACTTCCCGTCCGGCGCTTTCAGCCTTGGCGTGCAGGATCGTCAAGAACACCCCCCATCCGGCATCGTTGATCGACCTGTTGAGCCCGGCTTTGGCTGCGGCCCCGTTGGGCAGGAAGGTGCCCCGCCGGCCGGGGTCGGGTTTCGGTGCGGGGGCCTTGCTCATGTTGTGGATCTTGAGGTCTTCGTGCGCGATGAAGTCGTGTGCGCGGACCAAGCCGAGTGCGGTCTTGTGTGCGTGGTCGAGCCGCTGACGACGCACCTTTCTGTGAAGCTGGGCGACCTTCTCCACGGCGCGCTGGTGGTTGGCGGTCCGGTCCTTCGCCCCGCGACGCGGGAACCGGGACAGTGCCTGCTGCGCTGCCTGGAGCTTCTGGGCTGCACGGCGACCGTGGCGCGGGTTGGGCACGAACTCGCCGCCCGAGTCGGCGAGGAAGTTCGCGATGCCCAGATCGATGCCGGCCGCGGAGCCGGTCGCGGGCAGCGGTTCGGGCTGGTCCTGCTCGGCACTGAGCAGGACGAACCACTTGCGGCCCTCGCGCTTGACCGACACGGTCTTGATCCTGCCGGTCACGGCGCGGTGCTGGTTGACCTTGACGTGGCCCACGCCCTGGAAGCGGACCCGGGTGACGGTCTCGTGGGGGGTGGAATTCCACCGGCAGCCGTCCCCGTCCCTGGGAAAGTCCACCGTGTCGAACCAGTTCACCCCGCGAAAACGCGGGTAGCCCGGGGTGTCGCCGGACTTGACCCGGCGGAAGAACGCGGCGAACGCCTTGTCGAGACGGCGCAAGGTGGCCTGCTGCGAACTGAACGACCAGCGGCCCTGACGCTGCGGGTCGAACGCCCGGATCTCCTTGAGCTGCACGGACTGCATCCCGTACGTGACGGTGGTCTTCGAGACGTGCCGGTAGGCGTCGCGGCGTTCCTGCAACGCCGCGTTGTAGAGGGAGCAGTGGTCCCGCAGCATCCCGGCGAGCGCCTGCCCCTGCCGGACGGTGGGCCGCATGAGGAACTTGTACGCACGGATCACCTCAGCCCACCCCCCGGTCGAATCGTTCGATCCTACTACACTTGGCGTATGTCACCACGCTGGGAGCCAGATCCTGATATCAGACGTGGAAACCACGTTGTCCACAATCTTCACGTGCACTTGGTGTTTGTCACGAAGTACCGACGTGAAGTCTTCAGCGGTGAGATGCTGACACGCTGCGAAGAGATCATGCGTGACGTGTGCGAGAGCTTCGACGCAGAGCTGCGGGAGTTCAACGGCGAAGTTGATCACGTCCACCTTCTCGTGCACTACCCGCCGAAGGTCGCCCTGTCCAGACTCGTCAACAGCCTCAAAGGTGTCAGCTCCCGATACCTGCGCGCGGAGTACACCGGCCGGATCAACCGGACCGGGACGGGCTCGGTGTTCTGGTCCCCGTCCTACTTCGCGGGGTCCTGCGGCGGCGCACCGCTGAGCATCGTCAAGGACTACATCGAGAACCAGAAGCGCCCAGCCTGACCGTCACCACACACGCGCAGAGAACTCCGGCGCTTCGCGCCTCCGAGCCGAAGATCGCATTCCCGCCCGGCCTCAAGGCCGGGATTCCCTGCGAAGAACAAGGGATGGATTCCGCCCGGCCCGACATCACCTGGTGTCAGCGGCCGAGGGCGTTCTCCAGCTGCCGCTTGGTCATCGAGGAGCGGCCGTGGATGTTGCGCTTATTGGCCTCCTCATACAGCTGGTCCTTGGTCGGCCCCTCCGAGCCGCGGTGCGAACGCTGCCCACCACGCTGGGGCGCTGACTTACGGTCGCGGGTGGAGGACTTGCTGGCCGTCTTCGACTCGCGCGATGTCGCCCGCTCCTTGTTCACCGTCCGCGCGGCGATCTCCTTCGCTCTTTTGGTCGACTCGCCACGATCCTGGGCGCTCTTCTGGACGTGCTCGTACCGCCGCTCCCGCTTGGAGCTGGATCCGGTCGGCATCGTGGTTCGCTTCCCTTCCTGACAACGCGAACCCCGCCCTGGTATGACGAAGGCACGGCCCGGTTTCAGGGATGGTCGGTGCGCTGGTCCGGCAGCACGCCGCCCCTCTCCCCCGGCCCTGCTGCCCTTGTCCGTGCCGTGGGCATGCCCGCCCTTCGCCTCTGCCTGACAGTGCCTTGAGCTCGGCGCTGTCCTGCGGCGTGGCACCGCCCTGGTGACTGCGCCGCTGCCTTGCTGCGGGCTGCACAACTGCATGCACCTTGCTCGTATCGCGGGGAATGGTGACCCCCGAGTTCCCTGGTCGATGCTTGCGACGCATTGCCGGCCCGCACCCGTCCGGAGGGCTGCCCGGCATGCCCGCACCGGTTTCGGGAACCGCTCACCCATGGGTTCCCATCATGACGAAGCGCCCGTACTCGACGCGCTCGCCCGCCACCACGATGTCGACGAGCTGGGCTTCACGCCCCCCGGTCACAAGCAGGCACGTGGCGCGGACCCCCGCGCACGGGCAGTCCTCGGGGACGCCGTGTTCTACGGCGACGTCCTCGCCAACGGCGGTCTCGACGACCGGCTCACCCGGCGCCGCGTACTCGAGCGGGCCGAGGAGCTCATGGCCGACGCGGTGCACGCCGACCACACGTTCTTCTCGACCTGCGGCAGTTCCCTGTCGGTCAAGGCCGCCATGCTGGCGGTGACCTGCCCCGGCCACCGGCTCCTCGTCGGACGCGACGCGCACAAGTCGGTCGTCGCCGGGCTCATCCTCTCCGGCGTCGAGCCGGTATGGGTGGAACCCCAATGGGACGCCAAGCGGCACATCGCCCATCCCCCATCCGCGGCCGCCTACGACCGGGCGTTCGCCGAGCACCCCGATGCCGACGGAGCCCTGGTCACCAGCCCGACCCCGTACGGAGCCGCAGCCGACCTCACGGGCATCGCCGAGGTCTGTCACCGCCGTAGCAAACCGCTCATCGTGGACGAGGCATGGGGGGCGCACCTGCCCTTCCACGACGATCTGCCGTCGTGGGCCATGGACGCGGGCGCCGACATCTGCGTGACCAGCATCCACAAGATGGGCAGCGGCCTGGAACAGGGATCGGTCTTCCACCTCCAGGGCGAATTGATCGATCCCGCCGAACTGGCCTCACGCGCCGACCTCCTCGGCACGACCAGCCCCAACGTCCTGCTCTACGCCGGCATTGATGCTTGGCGCCGGCAGATGGTCCAGCACGGCCACGAGCTCATCGGCCGGGCCCTGGAACTGGCCGCGCTCACGCGCGCGAGCATCGAGACGATCGGCGGCTTCCACGTCAACGACGCCGCGGACTTCTGCGGCCCCGACCTCGCCGACGACTTCGACCCCCTGCCTTTGGTCATGGACATCAGCGACCTTGGCACCACCGGCTACCGGGCGGCTGACTGGCTGCGGGAGGCCCATCACATCGACGTCCACCTCTTCGACCACCGGCGCCTCAGCGCCCAGCTCACCCACGCCGACGACGAGCACACCACCGCTCGTCTCGTCACCGCCCTGCGCGACCTGGCCGGCCACGCCGATGAACTCAAGAACTCCCCCCAGGTCGCCGTGCCCTCCCCCGCCGATCTACGCCTGGACCAAGCCCGGCTGCCCCGCGACGCCTACTTCTGTGGGCACGCCAAAGTCCCAGCCGCCGAGGCCTCCGGAAGGATCGCGGCCGAAATGATCACCCCATACCCGCCCGGCATTCCCGTCGTGCTGCCCGGCGAACGCCTGACCGAGCCCGTGCTGGAATACCTGACCACGGGAGTCGCGGCTGGCATGTTCCTTCCCGATGCCGCCGACCAGCGACTCAACACCGTGCGCGTCGTCGCGGAGAACTGATCCACACCTCGAACGGCCGTCCAGCGCCGGCTACGGCCTCCTTCGACTGACGCCCTCGGTAGCCAGGGGCTACACAACGACCTTTCGGGCAATCTGCAACAAAGCCGGACTGTCAAGTACGGCCGAGCGCTGCTCATCTATACGTGGGATGCGGCCGGTCGGGGTCGTGGAACCGCAGCGTGGAGGCGCCCGATCAGCGGGGGGAGGAATGGAGCGCTCACCGTGGCCCCAGCTGCGGCGGACAGCGCGATGCCCCACGCGACAGGACCGAGAGGCGTACAGCCGAAGAACTGGCTGAGGACCGGGGTCTGGACGACGGCCGCCAGTGCGGCCAGAGAACCGAGGGAGGAGATGACGATCGCTCTGCTGCGGCCCCCGACCAGCAGGGTCTGGCCGAGCTGCGCGCCCACGAGCGCGACCAGCGCGACGGTACGGGCGCGGATGGCGCGGCCGGTGAACCGTGCGGCGAGCCAGCCCGCGGTGGCGCCCAGGGCGGTGGCCACGGCGCGGCACTCCATGTCCTCGGTCAGGGCCGTCCCGAGCGAGACCCCGGGTCCCTCGCGGAGCATACGTTCGGCGGCCTCGGGATCCGGTGAGCGCAGGGCGACGGCCATGGCCGGGGCGAGGTCGGTGAACAGGTTGACGAGCAGAAGCTGGCGAGCCGTCAGGGGTGAGGTTCCGGTGGCGGCCGCGCCGAGGAGAGTGAAGGCGATCTCGCCGAGATTGCCGCCGACCAGGATCGCCAGCGCCTGACGCACGGAGGCCCACATCGCGCGGCCTTCCACGAGCGTGTCGAGCACCGTCTCCAGCCGGTCGTCCGTGACGACGAGGTCGGCCGCGGCACGCGCGGCCGGCGTGGCCCGCGCACCGAACGCGATCCCGATGTCGGCGAGCCGGATGGCGGGCGCGTCGTTGGCGCCGTCGCCGGTCATCGCCACTGTGCGGCCCAGACGCTGGAACGCCTGGACCACGCGGACCTTGTGCACGGGGGTGCCGCGGGCGACGACACCCACGTCGGGCAGCAGCCTGTCGAGGGCGCGGTCGTCCATGTCGTCGAGTTCGGCTCCCGTCACCACCCGTCTGCCGTTCACGACGCCCAGTTCGCGGGCCATCGACTCGGCGGTGCCCGGATGGTCTCCGGTGATCATGACGATGTGCACGCCGGCGTCCGCGAGCCGGCGCACCGCGTCGCGCGCGGTATCGCGCACCCGGTCGGCGAACGCCAGGAAGCCGAGGAAGTCCAGGGCGTCCACTGCCTCGTCGGTGAGCTTGCCCCCAGGTGCGTCGCGGAGTTCGGCCACCGCGAGGATCCGGTGGCCCTTGGCCGCGAGCTTCTCGCCCGCTGTGAGGACGGCCTTCTTGCCCTTCTGGTCCAGGCGTCGGCCACCGCGGGTGGCGCAGCGCTCCACGATCTCTTCCGGTGCGCCCTTCACCGAAAGGATCCGCTGTTCACCGCAGCGGCCTCGCGTGGCGTGGAATCCACGGCTCGGTTCGAAGGGCAGGCTGGAGGTGCGCCGCCAGCCTGGTGCGGCCGTGGGCCGACTCACTCCCGCCTCCTTCGCGCCCTCGGTGACCGCGCCGTCGGTGGCGTGTTCCAGTTCGCCGCCATTGCGAGGGCGGGGTGTCGCTCGCAACGCCGCGGCGAGGACGGCACGTTGCTCGCCCTCGAGTGATTCGAGCGGGCGGCTGTGGCCGTCGGCGGCGACGGCGACGAGGGAGATGCGCCCTTGGGTCAAAGTTCCCGTCTTGTCGAAACACAGGACATCGGTGCGGCCCGCGGCTTCGATGGTGCGGGGGTGTCTGAGCAGGGCTCCGCGAGCGGAAAGCCTTCGGGCGGAGGCGAGTTGGGCGGCCGAGACCAGAAACGGCAGTCCTTCGGGAACGCTTGCCACGGCCAGCCCCACCCCCGCCCCGACCGTGTCCCGGGTGGGGCGCCCGCGCAGCATGCCCGCCGCCACCACCGCGGCGGCCGAACCGAGGGCCACCGGCAGCGTGGTCCGGGTGATCCGGGCCAGTCGGCGTTCGACCCCGGCGGACGGCGTCGCGCCTCGCCCCCCTGCCGCGGCGCGGCCTGCCTCGGTGGCCGTGCCGGTCGCGACGACAACGGCGCGGCCGCGACCGGCCGCCACGGTGGTGCCGTCGTAGACCATGGACGTACGGTCCCCGAGGTCCGAGGCGAGAACGGGCTCCACGCCCTTGGCCACCGGCAACGACTCACCCGTCAGGGCGGATTCGTCGACCTCCAGGTGGTGCGCCTCCAGCAGGCGGCCGTCCGCCGGCACCACATCACCGGGGTTCAGTTCCACCACCTCGCCCACGGCCAGTTCCTCCGCGGGGACGGTGAGCTCCTCCCCGTCCCGCACCGCCTTGGCCATCACGGCCGACTCCCGCCGCAGCCGGGCGACCGCGCGATCGGTCCGGTAGCGCTGGAAGCCGCCGATGAGCCCGGACAGGGCGGTGACCGCCACGATGACGACGGCGTCGAGGACGGCGCCCACCGACGCCGACATGACCGCCCCGGCACCGAGGACCGGCGTCAGGGGGTTTGCCATCTCCGACAGGTAGGCCCGGCCGAGCGATGTCGCCGGCGCGCGCTCGCCGGTGGTCTTGGCCCGCGCCCGCGCCTCCTTGGCCGCCAGCCCGCCTTCGCTGCCACCGACCCCGGCAAGCACGGTGGACGGGTCCATGGCATGCCACGGGTGCCGCGACGTGGTCATCGGCGGCGGGCGCCGCAGCAGTCGTGCAGCCGACCAGACGCCCACCATGGAGCCCAGTGCGGCCGCCACGTTGAACGCCGTCACGCCCCGGGCCGCCGACCGCCGCGCCCGCCCCGCCAGCACCGCCGTCGAGCCGACCACGGCTGCGGCCTCAGCGAGCCGCACGCCCCGGCGCGCGGTCTCCCGGGCGGTGCGGCAGGCCTCCACGATCACCACGGCCGCCGCGGCGTCGCCGCCCAGATACAGATCCGCTCCCCAGGGTGGCGCCTCCTCCCGGTCCACGAACCCCACCCCGACATCGGCGGCCAGGAGCGCGCGTCGGTCATAAGAGATCAGCAGCACGCCGTCACCGTCGTGCTGCAGGGCCCGGAGGGAGTCGAGCAGGCGATCGCCTCCCTCGCCGGCCGCGTCGGCCTCCCGGACGGACGGGTGACCGGAGTGCGCGCCCGCGGCCACGACCCTGAGCCCGGCCGCATGCGCGGCCTCGACGAGGGTGCTCGCGGCGTCGGGCATCTCGGGCAGTGCGCTGATCACGGCGAGGAGGCGCTGTTCGCGCGCCAGACCCAGCACAATCCGCGCATCCTCCCGTCGCAGCCGCTCCCGGGCGCGCTTTCCCGTACCTCCCTGCAATGTCAGACACTCGACCGGGCCCAACGCCCACTCCCCGTCCCGCTGCACGCGTTCCGGCGCGGAGCCGTCGAAGAGCCGGTGGGCCGTCGCGGCGAGTTCACCCGCGGGCGCGTCCTCGTCGAGGGCCACCAGGTCGGCCAGCCGGTAGGACCCCGTGGCCAGGGCGTCCGTATCGAGCAACAAGATGCCGATCCGGTCCAGCCTCCGCAGCGCCTCGGCGTCGGCCACGACGATTCCCCGGCGGGCCAGACCCCGGCCGAAGACGCAGGCGAAGCCCTCGCGTGCGAGGGGCGGTGCCTTCGGGATCGCTGCCAGCGCCGCACCGGCGGCGCGCCGGGGGCGCCGGGTCACGAGCAGCGATCCGGCGAAGTCCGTCGCCGCCACGGCCAGTGCCTGGTCGGCATAGTGCTCGACCGGTCCGGGCTTCAGCGATGTCTCGCGGGGAGACGGGACAGGCGCCGCGCGATGGGCGGCTGCTGCGGCACTGCCTGCGATGCGCGGCTCGGCCGCGGCCCAGGCGGCGTCCTCCGCGTTGGCCTCCATCGTGCGCAGGACGTGCCGGAGGGTGTCCACGCCGACCCCGGCGAGACCTCCGGAGCCGGCCTGCCCCAAGGCGGTGACCGAGGCCAGAAGCACACCGGCGTTGTCGGGGCCGACCGCCTGGTCCACCAGACGTCTCAGGCGGGGGTGGGCGTCGACGAGCGGAGCGAGCGCCGCGATGCCCGCGGGGATGGGCGTGCGCCGCGTCAGACCGGTCAGCGCCGCCAGCGGGGCGGCCGCCACATGCAGGGCCATGGCCGAGGTGGACCTGCGGACCGTCCCGCCCGACAGGGGATGCTCGGGCAGCGGGTGCTCGACGCCGTGGGCTTCCTCCACCTCCTCGACCGCCTCGATCAGGGCGTCCGTGATCGTTTCGAGCTCGGACGAGCCGTCGGTGCCGACGACGGCGTGCCCGAGGATGGTGTTCACCACGGCCCAGTCCACCGAGGGCACGGCGGCGAGGCGCCGCTCGACCTCCCTGGCCAGCTTCGTCACCGTAGCCTCGGGCAGGTCACCAGGGCGCAGACCCCGTACGGCCACGTGCGCGCGCCTTCCGAAGAACCGCACGCGTCCCCGGCCCTCGCTGAGCAGCGCACCCGTCGCGGACGACACCACGTTCCTCAGCAGTCCGCCTCCGGGAAGTGCCACGGCGCATCACCAGCTTCCTGCGGCCCGGCACTCCCCTCGCGCGCACGGGCAGGTCAGCACCCCCGTCTCCATCGCAACTCCTTGGACGCGCAGGCGCCACCGGGAGCGCGCGAGAATTGAGAAGGCACAACCACACCGACTCCGATGAAAGGAGGAGGGGGATGGCCAAGACAGCGGAGAACCCGCAACAGGAAACCCACGAGCGCGACGGTGCCGGTCTGCACCTGCACATGCGCACACTGCATCCCTCGGTGCCGGTTCCGTACTTCACCAGAGAAGAACTGACGCGCACGACCCACGCGGCCACGACGCGACTGCCCACTACGCCGCCCGCCAAGGACCTCGCGTTCTACGGAGGACTCGGAGCACTGACCGTGGCAGGGGCCCTGGAATGGCCGGTCGCCCTGGCCATCGGCGGAGCCACCTGGCTGCTGCGCAGCGGACGGAAGGAGAAGCAGAAGACGGACCTCCAGACGTAGCTGAAACACGACGTCGGACCAGCCACGTCCGTCAGCACCGCGCGGGCGACCGGGTTGCCGAGGAAGTCCTGGCCGACCGCGTGGTGCGCCAGACCAGTTCTGGGGGCCGCACTGGGCGTCGACGACCAGCTCCGGCTCGGCCTGGACCCGCTTCAGGCTTTCGCCGAGGCGCGCAGCGCGGTCACCGCGGGGTCGGCGGCCCTGGCGGACAGCTTCGGGACGATCGAGGAGAGGATATCCGCCTCTTCGTGGCGCGGTCCGCCCTGTGGTACGCGCCCCTCGGAGGCCAGACGGACCACAAAATCACTCCGGGCGCCGTCCTTGCGTGACGATCACGGTCCGGACTGAGGTATCTTGCGCGGACGTGAGCCCGGGCTCGTGGCGTGCGGCCGAGCACAGAGGCTCGGACGGTCCAGGCCGCCCGACGTCATACCCCGACGGCGCGCGATGGCGTGCAGGCTGCCGAGCCCCAGAATGTCAGGCGGCGGCCGGTACGAAGCTCGCGCGCAGCGAGCGTGAGCAAGCGGCCCACAGCTCCCACACGAGGCGCAGGATGATCGCCTCGGCGAGCGAAACGGCGATCTTCGTCGCCACGGCCACAAGGAATTCGCCCATGTTGGCTGACTTTCTATACTCGGATACTGGTGTTTAAAGCCGACAATAAAGCCCTTTCTTCAGCTATGGGCGCCCTAACGGCGCACTTCTGGTATCACTCAGGTGAACAAGCGGTGTCACACCACACTGGAAGGGCCCAATCCCGGCCACCGGTCACTGTCGGTTGGCCGGCACATCGCAACGGCCCGAGGCAGGTCGCAGGCTCACCGGTTACCGACGCCCGGGCCGGCCGTGGGCACGGCGTACCGGGCGCGTACGACCAGCTCGGGCCGTGGCCATACGATGCTCTACCCCAGCCCCAGCGGACCCCTGGGCGGCCGCCCACCGCAGGAAGCACACCGGCGGACCGTCATCCGCGAGCCCTGGGCCGGTTCACCCGGCCGAGAATTCTGGGTCGCCGATCCGGCGGCGGGACGGTGCCTGGGCGATCAAGGTGTCCACACCTCTGGGCCGGCTTCATGCCATTCGTTGAGATCCGACTCGCCGACATCCAGCTCGTCCCAGCCGGTCAGGCTGGCGTTCTGCAGGAACACTGTGACGTCGTGGAGGCTGTAGGCAACACCGAGGACACGATCATCGATGCCCACCCTGCGGCCACCGGCTTCAGACGGTGGATGCACGATCACACGGCGCTCGGACACCACACCAGCCTTACCGATGGGGAGCAGCATCGCACCCGGGCCGGGCTCACAGAACACAGTCGGCCGGGGGCGGCTGGGTCGTGGGGTGTCGCCGCGCACGCCCGGGCCAGCGACAGCCCCCGCAGGTCGTCCTCTGACGTGCCGCGACCCAGGCTCAGTCCGCTGGCTGCCCGGCCGTGCGGGCCTGCTCCGCTCCCCGTCGCCATTGCCGTGTGCCGCCCCCGGTGACCGGGTACTCGGCCGTCCGGCCACAGCCGCGGCGAAGAGGAGGCGAAAAGTGAGCAGCGAAACGGGCAGCAGGGTCGTGGTCACGGGCGCGACCGGGAATGTCGGCACGAGCCTGGTACGCCTCCTTTCCGAGGACCCGGAAGTCGAGTGGGTACGGGGCGTGGCGCGACGCACTCCCGGCTGGACGCCCGCCAAGACCGAGTGGTGCGCCGTCGATGTGGCGTCCGAACAAGCCGACCTGGGCGAGATGTTCGAGGACGCCACTGCCGTGGTCCATCTGGCGTGGGCGTTCCAGCCGACGCACGATCCGGCGAAGACCTGGCACACCAACGTGCTCGGCAGCATCAGGGTGTTCGAGGCCGCGGCCCGCGCGCGGGTGCCGGTTCTGGTGCATGCCTCGTCGGTCGGCGCGTACTCACCCGGGCCCAAGAACAAGGACCAGGCGGTGAACGAGTCCTGGCCAACCCACGGCTGGCCGGACGCCGCCTACTGCCGCGAGAAGGCCTACCTGGAACGGGTCCTGGACGCCTTCGAGCACGAGCACCCCGAGACCCGTGTGGTGCGCATGCGCCCGGCCTTCCTCTTCAAACGGGAGTCGGCAAGCGAACAGCGCCGCATCTTCGGCGGCCGCTACCTGCCGGGCCCCCTGGCACGACCGGAACTGCTTCCCTTCCTGCCCGACATCCCCGGCCTGCGGGTCCAAGCCCTGCATACCGACGACGCCGCCAGGGCCTACCTCCTCGCGCTGCGCTCACCCCAAGCCCGGGGCGCCTTCAACCTCGCCGCCGCCCCCCCGGTCGACGCCGACCTGCTCGGCGAGATGCTCGGCACCCGCCGCGTGCGGCTGCCCCGTAGCGGGGCCCGATCCGCGATCGCCGCCGCCTGGGGCCTGCACCTGCTCCCCGCATCTCCCCACCTCTTCGACGCCGTCCTGCGCCTCCCCCTGATGGACTGCACACGCGCACATACCCAACTGGGCTGGCAGCCCGACCACACCGCGACCGAGGCATTGCAAGAGTTCCTGGACGGGCTCCAGCACGGAGCAGGCACCGACACCGCGCCCATGCAAGGGCACAAGGTCGGCTGAACGGGCGTGGACATACCGCCCACCGCGCCTCGGAGACCCAGCCGGACCCCAGGGCCATTCCGTTACCCGTCCGCCAGTGCTGAGGGTGCTACGTCGCTGACCCGCAGCGTGTGCGGAAAAGGGTCCGCTTCCGCTGCAGCGAACCAACGCGGCTCCTCCGCCTCGGCCGCGCAATCGGAAACAGCCGCGGCAAAGTCCTTAACCGCAGCCGTCACGCGTCATCCGTCCCCGGCCGAAGCGCCCGCCGCCTCCAGTCGCGCGGCGCAGCAGACGCAAGCCCGCCACGAGCGTGAGCGACCACACCGCCGCAAAGCACCACAGGAGGGCGGGATCCGACGTACGCATCTCCATGACCGTCAGCAACACCGACGCCGCGGTCAGCAACCCACCGCCTGCCGTCGCACGGACGCTGCCGACCGGGTGAGGCACACGCGCCAGGTTCACTTCGCCGCCCCGCTGGGGGGATGACTCTCTGGCGGGGCGGGAACCCGGCCCCGACATCGACCACTGAGAGGCGGAATGCGCGATGGGACACGGCGGAAATGTCATCGAGGAACTGATGGCCGATCACCGCGAGGTCGAGGAGATGTTCGGCCGGATCGAAGCCATGACCGGCAAGAGCCAGGAGCTGCGTGACCTCGTGGACGAGGTCACCATCGAGCTGGTACGCCACTCGGTCGCCGAGGAGGAATACCTGTACCCGGCGGTGCGCGAGCACATCGAGGGCGGCGACCAGCTCGCGGACAAGGAACTCGCCGACCACGGCCGGGTCGAGAAGATCCTCAAGCAATTGGAGAAGACGGACACCGACGACCCCCAGAGGAGCCAGCTGCTGCAGCTGCTCATGGAAGAGGTGGCCACCCACGTCCAGGACGAGGAACACAACCTCTTCCCCAAGCTGCGCCAAGCCTGCACCGCGGAGACGCTCAACGATCTCGGGGACAAGATCCGCCGGGCCAAGGCCATGGCTCCGACCCGCCCGCACCCCTCCGCCCCCGACACCCCGCCCGCGAACAAGCTCCTCGCCCCGGGCGCCGGCCTGGTCGACCGGGCCCGCGACTTCGTCACCGGCCGCGGCAAATCCTGAACGCCCGGTTTCCGGGGCCGCCGCACCCGCTGGCAGCCCCGGGGACCGGAAAGGCAGTGCAGTTGGCCTCTCTCACCGTCGAAGGCGCCGCGAACAGCCTCGCACCGCCACACCCCCCGCCCAGCAGCACGGCGATGGCTGCTGGCAGTAGCGAAGGACAGCGACCACCACGAAGTTCAGCCGGGAGCGACAGAATCGTCGTGTGGGCGATCCTGACCGTCCCGGCCTGAGACCCGGGTCCGGGCGTGTATCGACGGTCGCGTCGCAAGCACTCAGCTCGGCGGTGAGGCATCCCAGGCAGGTGCGCTGGGCGTTGTGATCCATGTTCCGGGCTGACGCGGTGCACGGTGCTCGCGCCTGTGCAGGCGCCATCGCTGGTGAGGGCCGGGGGGACGGCGAGACGCACGCCTTGGCCGTGGCATCTGCCCGCCAACGCCAGTCCGGCGGTATCGACGTCTCTATCGCGGGCACTCGGCTGTCGGCACCTTTGCCGCCTACTAGTCAGGCCGGCCATCGGCTCCACTTGGCAGCCTGAGAGGTCCTCGGTGCCGGAAGCGCTGCAGACCGCAGGACTGTGGGCGCTCGGCTTAAGCCTTGCGCAGCAGATGCCCGGTCACGTCGTAGACGTGCAACCGGGCGTCCACCGCGTTAGCGAACCTCGCCCCAGGCTCCGGCCCCCGCCCTCCTGCGAACCCTCCGCCGCAGGACTCAAGGAACGTCCTCCTCCCAACCGTGCCAGCGCACTCCCGCCATCCTCAGCCCAGCAGGCACGCGGCAAGCACCCAGCCCATGCGAAACATTCACGGGCCCGGGCGGCACCCAATCGGCTGACCGGCAGCCGGCCGAAATCATGTTGGGCCAGCCCGCGCCGACGTCGCCCAGGCGGACGTCTGCTCGCCTCCCATCGCGGGGTCGCCCGGGGCAAGGAAAACGTCGCCGGCACAACGCCCCCGCCCCGTCCAGCCGACCTGCCGCTCTCAAGCACGAAGCCTGGGCTCACGAGGTGCGGTCACTCGCTTGGGGTATGCCGTATGCACTCCGCGACGACGTCCCGCAGGCTGGGGGTGTGCTCCATGAGCAGCCTCTGCGGGCCTGGTCCCTTCGACGCGGACCAGGTCGCCACTGCCGCAGATGTAGCTGTGCCAAACCGAGTGGCTAGCCCGCACGCACGCACCCGTCGCCAGCACCGCATGAGTCAGCCTTCACCGCATCCACACACACCACCGTTGACGCACTCCGCCGGCTGGGCACCCGGTCAGCACCGGTGTCGAAGAAAGGACACTACGTTGTGATCGTCGTAGCGCTCTTGCTCCTGCCCGTGCTGAGCCTGCTGTTGCTGGTAATGACCCGTGTTGAGGACTGGCTGGGTACGGGCACCTCCGGATGGGGGCACGCGGGTGCCCGCCGCCATCTGAAGCGGATCTTCGGCGGGGTCCGCATCTTGCGCGCTCGGTCGGCGGCCAAGTCGTCGCCGCCTCGAACACGGGCCGTCTGAGCGTCTCGTGCGGCTGTCGGCGCCAGCCGGACCGGCAGTCGGGCTTCGAGGGCGCGAATGCAATCGTGCCGGAGGCCGACCGGTGCTCCGGCCCTTCAGTGCAGTCGTTCACGCCGATCCTGACGGCCTCGCCCTGCTCCAGATCACCGACCTTGACCGGCGGGAGCCAGACCGGCGTCGTTCCTATTCCGCAAGGTCGTCACATGCTTGCTCTTGAAGCGTGCGGCTGAAACGAGCGCGGGCATCAACCCGGGGTGCTTCACCAGCGGTGTCACGGCGGCGGTCGTCGAGGCCGGGATGTCACGCGGACCGTACAACACCGCAGTGTCCCCCGGAGCGCAAGCAAGTGTCAGGACCTGGCGCCCGATCCAGCGGCCACCGCGGCGCTGGATGCCGAGGACGAGGACGCCTTCGCCTGGCAGGTCCATGTCGCGCAGCGCCCGGTCGGCGATCCAGTCGGCCTCCCGAATGCGGATCTCGCCGACCATCCAGTGGTCCGACAAGTGCAGCAGTCCCGCGTCGTCGCGAGCCTCGAGGTCGGTGAAGCGGGTCAGCAGGTGCTGCAGCACTCCGAAGAGTCACCGGTCGGCGACCGGCGTGCACAAAACGGCGAGCAGCACGGCCATGCCGCCAGCAATGACGGCGACACGTTCCAGTTCCGCGCCTCGGCTGTGCAGGCCGGCAAAGGACAACAACAAGAGGCGACAACCGTGGCGGCGCCCGCACTGCCCAGCAGCATCAGCATCATCGCAATCCGGCGTCGTACGGGGTGGCTGACCATGCTTTCGGCCTCGGTGGTAGTGAAGGCGACCCCGGTGAAGGCGGAGCGCGCCTGACAGCGGGCCGCCTCCCTCGACAGGCCGGTCAGCACCAGCGCCACCGTGGCGACAAGGCGCTGCACGCAAGAGGACCGAAGGTATGGTGACACGCGCACTTCGGCCGTCTTTTCACCTCGTCCCTGAGTTGCGCGTTGGGCGTGGCCACGCTGATATCGCCGAGCGAGATGACGCCAACCACTCGTCACCTTCGACGACCGGAAGACGGCGAACGCAATGCCCCCGCATCGACTCGACAGCGTGATCGAGATCCTCGTCCGGGCTGACGGCGATCAGCTCCTCGCTGCACAAGTCGGCCACGGTTGAGGCACGCGGTCTGGTCAAGAGACGTATGACGACGGCGTGTTCCCCAGCGACGGGGCACGACTCCGAATCAGACCGGAGGCGGGCCTGGCCGACAAGGTGTACTCATGCCACGCGATCCGTCAGCATCTGAGCCGGCGTGGCAATTGGGCGGTGATCCCCTTCCGATAGACCAGCAGGCTCACAAGTTACGGGGTAAGAGCGAGAGAGGCAGTCCACCCGCCCGATCCGAAAGACTGCGCTTCAGATGCCTTCCCGCCCACAACTCGGAAGCTCGCTGCGATCGGGATGCACTGGGCGTGCTGACGCGTGGCGCCCGACGACCTGCTGTGTCCGGTATGCAAGACCCCACAGCGAGCCGTCGACGCCCGTGCCGGGTGCGCGAGGCACCGACGGCTGCGACGTACGAGTGATGGAGCATCGTTCGAGGGGTCGACAACGCGTCTCGCGAGCTGGGCCGCGGAGCCGCACTGCCCCCTAGTGACGCAACAGCGGAGGCAACTTGGCCCCGGGCAGGGTGGACATCGGACAAGGGGGAACTCGGGAGGTACGTATCACTACGCACAGAGGAGCGCGTACCTATGTCCACGGGAACGCTACTGGCGATCATCGTCCCGATCGTGGTGGTGCTCGCCCTGGCCGCTGTGGCGGTCTCACTCATGATGCGGCGGCGCCGTCACCTCCGTGAGCGCTTCGGTCCGGAGTACGAACGGACCGTCGAGCGATCCGACAACACGCTTGCAGCCGAGCGCGAACTCAGGGAGCGGGAGAAGCGGCACGATGCGCTGGACATCAAACCGCTGCCCCCGGTCTCGCGTGACCGCTACACGCGGGAGTGGAGCAGCGTCCAGCAGGAGTTCGTGGACCGACCGGAGGACGCGGTGCACGACGCAGACCAGCTGGTGACCTCGCTGATGCACGACCGCGGTTACCCGACCGAAGGGTTCGATCAACAGATGAGGGACCTCTCGGTGGAGCATGGGCGCACCCTCGAGCACTACCGTGCCGCGCACGAGGTGGAGTCTCTCAGCAACCGCAGCCAGGCGACGACCGAGCAACTACGCGGTGCCATGGTGCACTACCGCGCCCTGTTCGAAGAACTGCTCTCCGACGGAGGCCGGGCCCACCCCGCCCGCTCCTGACTCCGAACCGACTCAGCAGGAAGAACGCCATGCACAGCAACGACGAAACGCGCCGAACCATCGGCGGCCTGACCACCGAAGATCTGGCGCAGCCTTCCGGCGCCGCCACCACCGGAACGCCGCGAACGGAGGAGGAAGCCTCCTCGATCGAGAGCCCCCCGATCTACCCCGGTGAGGGCACCGCGACTGCCCGGACGAAGCGTCCAGCCGACGAGGCGCCCGAACGGTCCGCCCCCAGCAACTCCGACGCCGCGGCCGATACCCCCGACGTGGCAGGCGCCCCGGATGCCCCAGGCATGCCGGACGCATCCGATACCTCGGACGATGCAGCTCCGCAGCTCCTGGCACAGGACGAAGACCGGGAATTCCACAGCCGCTGGCAGGCAATACAGAACAATTTCGTGGACGACCCCCGCAAGGCCGTACACGACGCCGACACACTCGTCGCAGACGTCATGCAGACCCTGGCCACCACGTTTGCTCATCACAAGAAGAACCTCGAAGGCGAGTGGGGGGAAGGCAAGCAGGTGGACACGGAGGAGCTGCGCAGGGCTCTGCGGCGCTACCGTGCCTTCTTCAACCGTCTGCTCAGCACCTGAGACAGCTGAGACCGTCTGCTCAGCGTCTGAGCGAACCACCGGCACATACGTCATACCGAGACCGCCCACCCTCTGGTCACCTCACCCGGGACATGGATTCGACAGTCATACGCTCAACAACGGGGCCGGCCAGGCGCTGATGAGGCCCCGAGGGCAGCGCCGCCGACGAAGTCGCTGGGAATGGGCACCAGAGTGCACGCGCTCGACGGCCACCATGGCAGCCGGGACCGCGCAAGCGCGCCGGCCAGCGGCCACGACGGAGCCACCACAGCGGTCAAGCCCACCGCGGCGGCCGTGTGCCCGGACGGAAACGATGGTGAGTGGCGGCGGTCGACCGCGGGATCGTGGGGGCTGCGCTGCCAGTGCCCGTCGGCGTGCACACTGCTCGCCGCGGTCTCTTCGCAGGGCCCTCAGCGCGTTCGGGCAGGCTGGTGGTGGCGGCGACCATGCCGCCGCCGTGGGTGGTCAGCCCGCGCAACAAGGCGTGCGCGCGTCTGGCGTCACGGGGAGCGATGGTGTGCTCCAGCGCGGGCGGGCTGTGCGGCAGCGGTGCCTGGGAGCATTCCAGGACGAGGTCGTGGTTCTCGCCGGGTTTCAGCGTCAGGTCGGTGGTCAAGCCCTCGCCGCGGACGACTGCCAATGGGGCGCCCTGCCAGCGCAGGTGGTCGCGGCCAGTGTTCAGATGCCAGACGCCGTCATCATCACGGTGCGTGGAGGACAGCGGGGCACGTCCGTAATCGGCCCGCGGGTCGAGCACGACGGGGACGTGGGCGGTTGCGTCGATGGCGAGCAGCTTCCGGAGCAGAATCAGGCGCGTCTCCTCGGCGGGTAAGGCGAGGGCCTCGCGGCACTCGACAACGCCGCCGGTGGTGATCCAGCGGCTGCGCCGCATAAGGGTGCCGTCCTCGTAGTAGCCGCCGGGGACCCAGCGTCCGTGCGGGGACACGGCGTAGACGCCTCTACCGCCGATGAGGGACAAAAACCGGCGGCTGGCGCCCTCCACCGCGGTGGACGTCACAAGAACCTGCAGATCGTCGGCCCGCCGCCGGACCCGGCAGGTCCGCTAGGCCTGTCGGGGCAGTACGCGCAGTGCCGTGGCGAGTACCCGCCTCCGGTACCCCACCTCATGCCTGCAACACCACGCACGACCTCCCGGTCCTCGGGTACTCGGAGCCGGACGGACGGCAAAGTCACGGATGCGACTTCGGGAGAGACTATGGCGGGCTTCGGATACTTCCTGTCGTGTGAGGAGCACACCCCGGCGGAACTCGTCGAGCAGGCGCGGATGGCCGAGCAGGCCGGCTTCGAGTCGCTGTGGATATCGGACCACTATCACCCGTGGCACGACCGCCAAGGGCAGAGCCCGTTCGTGTGGTCGGTGATCGGGGCCTTGTCGCAGGCGGTATCACTGCCCGTGCAGACGGCGGTGACCTGTCCACTGGTGCGTACCCACCCCGCCGTGATCGCCCAGGCCGCCGCGACCAGCGCGGTCCAGCTGGGCGGGCGCTTCCGGCTGGGGGTGGGCACCGGCGAGGCGCTTAACGAGCACATCCTCGGCACGGTCTGGCCCGAAGCACCGGTGCGGCTGGAAATGCTGGAGGAGGCCGTCCAGATCATGCGGCGGCTGTTCACCGGGGAGCAGGTCAGCCACCACGGCAAGCACTACACCGTGGAGAACGCACGCCTGTACACGCTGCCGGACGAGCCGGTGCCGATCGACGTGTCGGCCTTCGGCTCCCAGGCCGCCGAGGTCGCCGCCCGCATCGGCGACGGACTGATCACCATGGCGCCCGACGAAGCCATGGTGCAGCGTTTCCGGCGCGGTGGCGGCGGGGCCAATCCGGTGTACGGCGGGTTCAAGGTGTGCTGGGGGACGGACGAGCAGGAGGCGGTCCGCACCGCACACCGACTGTGGGCAAATGAGCAACTGCCCGGCGAACTCCCGCAAGTCCTGCCGACCCCTCGCCACTTCGAACAGGCGTCCCAGCTGGTCACCGAGGAACAGGTGGCAAAGGCCGTACCGTACGGCGACGATGAGGACGCCCACGTCGAGGCACTCGCCGCGTTCGTCGAGGCAGGTTTCGACAGCGTCTACGTCAACCAGATCGGCAAGGACCAGCAGGGCTTCTTCGACTTCTACCGCACCAGGGTCCTGCCACGGCTGCGCGACTGACATCAGGGTGATGGGTACGGTGAACGACTTCGAAGCGACCGGCGGCACGGCGCTCGTCGTGATCGACATGATCAACACGTACGACCACGAGGACGCGGAACTGCTCATCCCCTCCGTCAGCCGCATTGTTCCCGTGGTCACAGATCTGCTCGCCCGTGCCCGGAAGGCTGACGTGGCGGTGGTGTACGCGAACGACAACTTCGGCCTGTGGCGCTCCCACCACGGAGAACTGCTGAAAACGGCGTTGGATCGGCCGCACGCCGGGCTGGTCAAGCCGATACTGCCCGACGGCGAGTCCCTTTTTGTGCTGAAAGCCCGCCACTCCATCTTCTACGAGACACCCATGGCGTACGTGCTGTGGCGGCTGGGCGTCACGCACCTGGTCCTCTGCGGCCAGGTCACCGAGCAGTGCGTTCTGTACTCGGCCCTGGACGCACACATCCGGCACTTGGAGGTCACGGTACCGAGGGACGCCGTGGCGTCCATTCACCCCCATCTGGAGGCCGCGGCCCTGGAAATGATGGAGCGCAACATGGGTGCCCGGATCGTAACGGCGAGTGAGGTCGACTTCGCGGGCACCAGGAATCCTCGGTCAGCGTCCGTGACACCTCCGGGGAGTTCTGCGTCCGGAAGGTGAAGCGCACCTCGCCGTGGCTGCACGAGGCGTGCTCGCGTAGCAGGGTGGTGAGCCCCTGCGTCTCGTTGCCGAGACGGGTATGCGTGGCTGCCGATCCACCGGCGGCCGGCCCCTGCGCATTGAGGTCCTCTGTCATGTGGTCGCGCAGCTGCCCGGGGTCGGGATCACGACCAGTCGCGCTCGTGGCCGCCTCCTGCTGCTCTCGGCACCGGGGCTGATACAGGTACAGGCGACGGTTCAGCAGCGTCCGTGCCGTCTCGTGAATGTGGCCTGTGCCCGCGGGCAGCTCCACATGTCCGTCGAGGCAGGCGCACCCGCGGCCCGATGCCTTCGCCGCTGCGCAAATGCACGGGCTTCGCGTCGCTCTACCGCGTACTCGGGCCATTCACACGCAAAAAGGTCGGCAAGGAGGCATGCATGCGCCGGGATCGCCCCTGTGACAGACCCGCCGCGGCCGGTGCCATGCCGCAGCACCAGGAGTGCTGGAGAGCCCCTGCGGCGTGACCGGCAGCACGCAAGTGAAAGGTCCGCCCGAGCAGACTGAGGCGGATCAAGCGCCGGGTGCGAGCACCTATCGATGATCCCGTACGAGGAGCGACCAGCCACGGTTCTGCCGCCGCAGCCGCCAGGGGGCTGCTCCTGCCCAGGGCCGAAAGCGAAGTGCATGGCGATCCCGGTCCAGACAAGCAAAGAGGCGTGTGACCCGCGAGCGCGGTGAACACGCCAGCCCCCAGATGCAGGATCGGGAGGTCAGGACATGCAGGCCGAGGTGGACCGGATCGCGCGGCGCTGGGGCGATCGCACCCCCTATGACCGTAGCGAAGCGTGGCCGGTACGCAACGACTCGTTCCTGCAGCCCGGCACGACGGCCGACCAAGTGGAACGCTGGGTCCAGACGGCATCGCTGCTGCGCTCCAACGGCGACGCGATGGACATCGCGGTCGCCGACGGGCGGATCATCGGCGTGCGGGGCCGCCCGCAGGACCGGGTAAACCGCGGACGGCTCGGCCCGAAGGACCTGTTCGGCTGGCAGGCCAACCACTCCCCCGACAGGCTGACCACCCCGCTCGTCCGCAGGGGCGGGCGCCTGGTGCCCTGCGACTGGGACAGGGCCATGGACGAGGTTGTCCACCGCAGTGAGCACCTGCTGCGCAAAGACGGGCCGGGCTCCGACTTGGCCGAGCGCACCGTTCCCTACGCGATTGCCGGGTAGGGAACGGCGGGCGGCGGGCCTGAGCGTTGGCAGGCGATGAGATGAGCTTCTCAGGCGTTGGTCAGGTACCACCTCTGGGAGGCCGTCGCGTGTCCGCCGGGCATCTCCCGCAGCGGGGCGACGTTGTCGTCCCCGAAGGTCGCGGTGACGGCCATGTCGTCCTTGGAGTAGGGCACCAGAGCCCAGGCGTCGCTGTCGGTGGTGTGCTTGAGCAGCCACCACTGAGTGGACTTCTTGGGCTGGCACTTGGTCAGCCAGACGGGGGTGCCGGCGTCGCCGCGGACTTCGGCACAGTTTCCGGTGGTGGTGATCGTCCACTGGTACAACGTCTGGCCGCTGGCGAGCCCGACCGGGGTGAACTGGAAGGCCCTCGGATACGGGTGGCGGGGGTTGTAGTAGACCTGCAGGTAGGTGCCGTCGTTGCCGGCCACGTCGTCAGGGATCAGGTAGTTGGTGTACGCCACGCTGGTGATCACGACCGGATGCTCCGGCACCGTCGCAGGCGCCGCTTGCACCACGCCCGCCGTGGACAGGCTCGCCAGCTGCGACCGTGGCGCACGCGGCAAGCGCGCGTCGTCGAAGCGAGAGGGCCATCGGATTCCTTTCTTTCCGCCGAGCACAGAGCAGGGATGGAGCCCACCGCCCCGGGACTTGAGGCAGCTCGGCCCCCCCCCGTTGCAGCGCTACCCCCTGAATCAGGTAGCCCTGGGTAATTCACCCGTATAGGGCGGATATCGTGGCCGAAAGGCCGTGCAGCCCTTCCAGCAGCGCGAGATTCATGCCGCAGACGAGCGGCGGGAAGCGTTCGGCGACGGCGTAGGACGGGCAGTTGCGCATACGGACGACGCGTGCGGCTGCCCCGGTCGGCCCCTCGGCGCCTTCGGCGGTTCGTAGCCGCGGGCGGCCAGCATCTCCATGGCGTCTTCGAGGCCACCGCAGAGCCGCGCAGGGCCTCACTCCGGCGGCGCGCGGCCCGCCCAGAGCCCTGCGTCCAGCCTGGACCGCTCGCGGCCTCGGCGAGCATGGATGAACTGCAGGTGGACGAAGACTCTGGGTACTGCATACGGCCTGCATGACCTGCTGGTGCTATTGAGCCAGGCCGGGCTCGACTCCTTGGACGAAGTTGCCGTGGCCGAGCACCCCCTGATTGGCATGGGGAAGGGCCCGAAGTGTGGAAGCCCTGAACGTGCCGCACGGCCCCCGGTCCACTGCAGCGACCGACCGGCGGCCTTGCTGCTCGCCTCCTGGCCGGGCACACAGCGAGCGCTCGTCCGATGACCGTCACAAGATGGGCATGGGCAGCCGCCCACGTGTGAGGGCGCGCAAACCTCGGCGAAGGGCCGGGTACAGGCAGCACGGAGGATCGCGTGGAGCAAAGGCGGCGCGGGCTCCGCCGCGCATGGGAGTGGCTGGGTGTCCGCACGCTGCTCGGCCGCGGCCGCGAGCTGGAGTTGTTGCACCGGGCGATGGGCTTCGCCACGCTGGCCCTGGTGACGCTGGCACCGCTGCTGATCGTTGTCGCCGCGGCAGATCCGCTGGTGCGGGGAGGTTTCGCGTCCTGGCTCGCCGACGGCATGGGGGTGTCCGGACAGTCCGCCCGTGTGCTCACCGACATCGTCAGCCCCCCGCGCAAGGTAATCGGCACCACCAGTGTGTGGAGCGGGATCCTGCTCGCCGTGTTCGGAGTGTCCTTCGCGGGAAGTGTGCAGAACGCCTACGAACGGATATGGCATCTCGCGCCCGGCCCGTGGCACCGAGTGTGGCGACAGCTGACATGGCTCGTCGTTCTGACCGCTTACCTGTATCAGGAGGTGCAGACCCGAAGCGCGGTGCACGGAACTCAACGGATCGGCCTGTCGGCGCTGAGCGGAGTGCTGTTCTTCTGGTGGGGTCAACGCTTCCTTCTGGGGGCCCAGGTCCGGTGGCGCACTCTGCTGCCGGGCGCGATCGCCACTGTCGTCGGCCTCGGCGGTCTCCGAGCCTTCTCCTACCTGGTCTTCACACCGCTCATCGTCACCAACGCGCTCAGCTACGGCACCGTCGGAATCGTGCTGGTGGTGGAATCGTGGCTCATCGGCGTCGGATTCGTGGTGTACGGAGGCGCCCTGTTCGGCCGCTGGTTCTGTGAGCACCACTGGATGCCGGGCTCCGAGAATCAGCCGAACCATCGGGTACGTCGCCGCCCCAGCTGATGATGGCGTTTCGTCCCTGACGACACCGCCTGGCGCACCTGGGTCGACGAAGCCGTCGTCCGCTGCGCCGTCTGCCTCCTGGCCGACCCCGCCCTGGCCCTAGGCGACAACGAGCCAGCGTTCGTCGACGTCCAGGCGACGCCGGTCTGATGCCCGATTACGCAGAACCGCGGGCGCGCTATTCCGCTCCGCTGCCCCCGCTTCCGAAGGACCCACTGGAACCGCGCTGCCAGCGGGGACGGCTCTGGTTCCGACCGGGCCGGCTGGAGGCATTTCCGAGCTGGTGGGGGGTGAGGCGGTCGGCATCCCTCGTCGCCCGGGGCACTTCGTTCGGCTCGCGCATGTTCCGCTCCTCGCGCACCGGCCCGTCAGGGGGCAGCGTCGGCTGCTCTGAGCGGCGGGGCGGTGCGGGCTCCCGCCGCCGCACCCGGATGCCGAGCAGCACGGCCCCCACCAGTGCGCTCGTGATGAGCAGGCCGCAGATGACGATGACGACCACGCCTGCCCCGGAGCCCACAGCGGCCAGTTGCTGAAGTGTCGTGTCCATCGGGGGCGAGTACCCGCTGCCGGGCATCGAATGCCCGACAGCGACGCGGGTCAGGCGGGGCGGACGCCGGTACCGGTGGCGTCGCCGCGAAGGACATGGCGAGCTATTTGCCCGTTATACCTGTTTCTTTCATCGCCGCGAGCGCTGTCCGACTGCGTGAGCCGTAGTTTCCCGGGCGGGCGTCAGCACCAGGACGATCAAGCTGTATCGGGCGATCTCGCCGAGCAGAAACGACCAGTGATCAGGAAATGCCTTGCGCAACAAGGGCCCGGCCCCGTCGCAAACGGGCAACCGGGCGTCCGCCGCGTCCGCGAGCCGCTCTCGCCATCCCTGGCCCGGGAGGCGCGCAGCGAGTACCCAGCGGGCGCGAAACGCTCGCGCGGCTGGACAGTCCCCCACTCGAGCAGACCCGGCTTCCGACACCGAGAGCGTCTGCGTGCGGTCGTGGGCGGGGGGCCGGGGCGCCCGGGGCCCCCCCCCCCGTGTGGGTCCACCCGGGACGGGGGGGGGCAAAGCGGGGGGGGCCCGCCCGCAAAACCC
>NZ_JBSHAQ010000041.1:24983-88016 GCF_053611585.1 Streptomyces sp. NPDC054794
GCGGTTCTAATGCCCCCACCTCCATAAGACCGTCATCCCCAAACCTTGTGGGTCGGGGGCGGTTCGGCCCCGGCCGCCGCGCCCGCGGCCCCACACCGCCCCTGTGTCGTCCACCCTGCGACGGGGAGGCGCAAGCGGACGGTGCCCGGCCGCAAGACCGCAAAGGCCGACCAAGCGGCAGGGTCGTCAGCGGCCGAGCGCGTTCTCCAGCTGCCCCTTGGTCATGTTGGAGCGGCCGTGGATGTTGCGCTTCTTGGCCTCCTCGTACAGCTGGTCCCTGGTCGGTCCTTCCGCGCCGCTGTGCGAGCGCTGCCCTCCGCGCTGGGACGCCGACTTCGGGTCACGCGTGGAGGTCTTGCTGGCGGTCTTCGACTCGCCCGACCTGGCCCGTTCCTTGTTGACCGTGCGCGAGGCGATCTCCTTGGCGCGCTTGGTCGACTCGCCACGGTCCTCGGCGCTCTTCTTGATGTGTTCGTACTGCCGCTCCCGCTTGGAGCTCGATCCGGCCGGCATGATGTCACTCACCTTTCCTGAGGCACGAAGGCCCGTGGGGTCTTGCGAAGGCGCTCAGCGCGGCCTCACGGCTGGTCGGCCTGCTGCCGTGGGTCGGAGATCTGCCACCCCACTCATCTCGGCCTCCTCGCGAAGCCCCGAGTTCCCCATGGAAACCACCCGATGCACACGGCGGACTCGGCAGGCGAGCCTGTCGCCCATTTCCACGCGGGCCGGTTGCAGACGTGGGGCGGGTGGGCTGAATTGGCCACGGTCTGCCGCTCGGTATCACAGACCGGACCGTGTCTCCTCGCACGGCACACACCGTTCGACGTGCGGTACGGCGAGTATGCGTTCCTCGCTGATCTGTCGGCCGCAGTCCAGGCACAGCCCAAAAGTGTGATCGTCGAGGCGACCGAGTGCGTCCAGTGTCCGGGAAAGCGCCGCCCCGGCGCGGTCGTGCTGGAGCCGGAGAACTTCGAGCGAGGTCGCCTTCAGGCCGACATCGGCCGCGTCCAGCTCGCACTCCTGGAGCAGAGTCGGCAGCTCAACGTCGATTCCTGCCAGCTCGACGCGCAGACGCTCGGCCTGCACCGTCAGCGCCGTGTGGGCTGCCTGCAGGTAGGCATCCCGAACCGTCGTGCTCTCAAGGATGCTAGGGCCCCTGTTCAGGGGGCGTGCCGCCACCTTCCCCACCGCCTTTGCTGCCATGAGCCAGCCCCTGAGGCCGGTCCTACAGTCACCGTCGTGCACGGACTCGGTCGGTCCGATGGCCGCGTACCCATATGGGCCCCGCCCATCCCTGGCGCCAACGGTGTTCCCGGCGACGGGCGCCTCGCGTTGTATGCCCCAGCCACAGATCACGCAGTCAAGTCGCCTCTCCGCGCAACGAGTTGTTGGAGTCACTCCACCGTCCGGCCGCTGAGCCTGCAGTGCCGCGGCGCGACGTGAGCCGGCAGAGGAACAAGAGCACGGCTGGGTGCGTGACGTCGACGAGGCACGGGGACGTCCCGGCTGCCTCAGTATGAGCACAAGCCACAGCGGCAAGGCCCGGGCCAGTAAGGCGAGAGGAAAGAAATGTACGACATCGGCATGCGAAGCCGGTCACTACGCCCCACCGGCACCAAAGATGTGCCGCCCACCGCAGCGCCCTTGCGGCCTGGGCGCCACTCTGCTGCGCTCACAACCTCCTCAACAGCTTCTCGCCAGGGTCGGCCACCGCCGGCATCGCGGTCTTGACCGACAGGCAGCTGCCTCAGGTGGAGCAGAACGTCTGCTCAGCCCCAACCGCGTCGGCCGGCTACTGGGACACCCCGGCAGGCGACCCCGGCAAGGCCGGTGGCCGGGCCCCGAACGAATGGGTGTCGACACCGCCGCCTCACATCACGGGGCCCCTGCGGCCCCTTGACGGCCGCCGTGCGGAGCGTGCGGCAGCGGGCGCAAGCGTTCCGCCAGGCGTGCTGGTGGTGCGGAGCAGCAGCAGGGCGATGTCGTCGGTGTGCTGACCGTGGGGCCAGCTGTGGTGCACCAGATCGCCGATGAGCTGATCCAGGTCGGATACGTCGGTATGGGCAAGGTGGTCGGCGAGGGCGGCGGTGGTGCGATCGGTGCCCCTGCCGGGGACCTCCACCAGGCCGTCGGTGTACAGGGCAAGGAGGGTGTTCACAGGCAGCGGCAGGGTGGTGAGGGGGTATGAAGCGTCGGCGTGGATGCCGAGCAGCGGGCCGGGTTCGACGGTGAGGACGGCGGTCTGGCGGTCGGGATGCCGCATGAGTGGTGGGGTGTGGCCGGCGCTGGCGAGAGTGATCTGGTGGCGGGTGAGGTCGAGGTGGGCGTAGAGGCAGGAGACGAGGAGGCCGGGCTCCAGGTCTGTCAGGACGCGGTTGGTGCGGGCGAGGACCTGGTCGGGGGTGGCGCCGGCGGCGGCATAGGCATGGACGGCGATGCGGACCTGCCCCATGAGGGCCGCCGCGGCGGTGTTGTGGCCCTGGACGTCGCCGATGACGGTGGCGGCGGTGTGCGGGTCCAGCCGGATGACGTCGTAGAAGTCACCGCCGATGTCCATGCCGTGGCTGGCGGCAAGGTAGCGGGCGGCCACGTCCAGGCCGTCGATGCGGGGCAGAGTCCGGGGCAGGAGCGCCTGCTGGAGTCCGTGGGCGAGTTGGTGCTTGACGTCGTAGAGGCGGGCGCGGTCCAGGGCCTGGGCGATCAGTCCGGCCAGGGAGGTCAGGACAGCGCGCTCGTCGGGGGTGAATGTGTGGGGCTGGTCGTAGGAGAGGATGCAGCAGCCGACGGGACGCCCCGAGACGATCAGCGGGAGGAAGGCCCACGCCTGCTTGTCGCTGATCTTCGGCGCCTGCGGGTAGCTGCGGGCCATCTCGGCCGGGTCGGCGAAGAACGAGGGCACGCCGCTGGCGATGACCCGGCCGGCGGGCGTGAGGACGGTGTCCAGCGGCAGGCCGTCGAGGCGTTCGATGACTTCGGGCTTGTAGCCCCGGTGGCCGGTGATCTTCAGACGTCCGGCGTCGGCGGCGGACAGCACCAGGCTCTGGGCGCCGAGGGCGGGCAGGATCTGTGCGCCCACCAGGTCGACGACGTCACGAACGCCCACGGCCTCGGTGAGGGCCGCGGACAGGTGCATCAGCTGGTACAGGCGGCTCACCCCGACCGGTCCGCCGGCTGTCGGCGGCTTGATCGGCACCGGGGCAGGCGAGGGCCTGTCGGCGAGCGCGGTCTCGATGATGCGGACGCTGATTCCGTCGGGGCCGGGAAAGAGGTAGAAGTCCAGCCAGGTGTCGGGCGGGCGCAGGGCATGGAAGAACACGGGCTCGCGGCTGAGCAGCGCGGTGCGGTACTTGTCCCCGTAGGCCGGATCGTTGAGCCAGGGCAGTGCGTGCCAGGGCAGCCGACCCAGCAGCTGGCCGGCCCCGCGGCCCAGCAGGCGGGCGGCGCCGGAGGTCAGGAAGGTGATCCGGCCTTCCGAATCGAGGGCGAGACTGCCGCCGGGCAGGCGTTCGGCAAAGTTGGCCACAGCGTGCGGCGTGCGGGTGTCGAGGAGCTGGAAGTGGACCAGGCGCGGCTGGGCGGGGATGACGGGCGGTCGACCGGTGGCCTGCAGCAGGCCACCTGTGCGCCGTGCGGCCCGCATGATGCGGGCGCGTTCGAGGCCTGTGGCGTGCGGGGGATGGTCGGCGGGCCACAGCAGCAACAGTGCGCCCCGGTAAGCGGGAGGGCCGGAGACGGGCGCGGCGGCCAGACAGAAGCGGTAGGGCAGCGTGGCGGCGATGCGCGGGTAGGTACGCGCCAGGTCCTCCAGACCACCGACCCACACCAGGCGGTCCTCACGTACGGCGTCGGCCACCGGGTCCGGGGCGGCCAGCGCGATGCGTGTCCACGGTGCTGCATATTCAGCGGGCAGGCCGCCGGTCACCACCAGGCACAGCACCCTTTGCCCGGCATCGAGCAGGTAGATGCCGCCGGACGCGGCCCCGGTGCGGCGCACGGCGGCGGTCAGTGCCCCCTCCAGAACCTGCCCCGGCGACCTCGCGTCGGGCCGTTCACCGTGGCGGGACATCGCCCCGTCCCGGTCGGCTCCCGGCGGTGCCCCGTCGGGTGAAGCGGGCGCGAGTGGCCTCGCCGCTGATGCCCAGCGCCCTGCCGATCTGCGGCCGGCTGGCCCCGGCCTGCCGGTCCGCCAGCACCGCCAGACGCACCAGATGGTCGGTGAGTCGCGGGATGCGGGCAAGGGCCGTGCAATGGGCGGCCCGGTCCGGCGCCTCACCGTCACCGGCGGCAGTACGGGCCAGTTCACCCTCGATGTTCACCAGGAGCACGCAACCGGCGCTCACCATGGTGCGGCGGGCGGCCTCGGCATGGCGCCGGCGGCGCCGGGCCTGCCAGGCCGCCTGCCGGTGCGCGGCACGGCAGTACCGGCGGCCAACGCTGGGGGAACCTGGCAACACGGCCTCGCACCAGGCGCAGCACGCATAGCCCATACCAGGACAATACGCCCGCCAGGCAGCGACGGCGCACTGCGGTCGTTCAGCCAAGGCGGCGCCAAAGCCCGCCCGCAGCTCAAACCAAGATCACCGAATAGCGTCGGCGAACCGCACCTGCCGACGCCACGGCCCGGTACGGTTCCCCGCACCGCAGAACAGCGCCTGCACCACGCAGCCCGGCAGCCTCGCCGCCGGATATGCAGGCGTCAGCGCCTACCCCGGGAACTGCCCGCGGCGCACAAACGCCGTCGGAAGCGATCCCGGCCCCACGCCGGCGCCGGGATCGCTGTCCGCCATGCCACCACACCCAAGCGCGCCAGCGTCCCGGACACGCCCGCAGCACCACATGACTGGTTCACCACGAACACCCCGATTGTCTGGCATCAGCCGTCGGCCACCAGGTGCGTGCGATGTCCTTGCGCACCCCGGGCCGTCCGGTGAGACGTTCGCCGGTTTCCTCACAGATCCGGCGGCTTTACGTCTTCAGGATTCTTTGCACGGTTATGCGGCGCATGGCTGCCTTCTTCATCGCCCACCGAGTTCCGCGGTCTCACGGAGATAGACGCCTGAAAGAAGGCGCAGCCACTCCACTCCACATGTGTATGTGAATCGGCCGACGGACGGCCGCATAGGGACAGCACACGGCCCCGATGTTGGGCGGGACCGGGGTCGCCTGATGCGTGCGCATCCCACGGTCGGACTGCAGGCGAACGCGAATCGCCCGTCCAACGCACCCAACGACCCCAGGTCACGCACCCGGCCATGCGTTCGTCGCGCCAGACCCGTCTGCCGGAACCGATCGTGTCCCGCGTGATGGTGTAGCCGATCAACTTGTGGGCGCGTTTGGCGTGCTGGTTAGCGCCGGGGCGCTTTCGGGGAGTTCGGGGTAGAGGTCATCCATGCTGCCTTCGGGGAGGTAGCGGCGGGGGAAGGCGATCCATTCGTCGTGCATCTCGAAGAGTACGGCGGTGACCAGCCGCAACAGGGCGTCGTCGTTGGGGAAGACCTGGACGACGTCGGTGCGGCGCTTAATCTCCCGGTTGACCCGCTCCAGCGGGTTGGTCGACTGGATCTTCTTCCAATGCCGCTCCGGAAAGACCGCGAAGGCGGTCAGATCGTCCTTGGCCTCCAGCAGCATCTGCTTCACCCCGGGGAACTGCCCGCCGAGCATGTCGGCGACGGTGTCGACCTGGGCCCTGACCGCACTCTGGCCGGACTGGGCGAAGATCGTGCGGATCGTCGCGGCCACCAGCGCGACCGCGGCCTGTCCCCCAGATGAGCCCACTGCTGCACCAGCTCATGGACGAGGTGTCCACCCACGTCCAGGACGAGGAGAACAACCTCTTCCCGGCGCTGCGCCAGGCCTGCTCCAACGAGATGGTGGAGGATCTCGGGGACAAGATCCGCCGCGCCAAGGCTATGGCCCCGACCCGCCCGCACCCCTCCGCCCCCGACACCCCGCCCGCGAACAAGCTCCTCGCCCCGGGCGCCGGCCTGGTCGACCGGGCCCGCGGCTTCATCACCGGCCGCGGAAAATCCTGACGCTCAGTGTCCGGGGCCGGCCAGCAATGGCCGCCGGCCCCGGGGCCCGGCAAGGCAGCGCAGGGAGGCCGGGCGGGACAACCGTGCATGCGCCACTCACATCGGGCTACGAGCGCTGTTGTGGCGGGTGAGGGTGGCAGGGTGGATGAACGTCGAGTGATGGTGCACCCGCCCGATAAGTCGGGTGGACGTCGCGTGCAGGTGGACGCGGAGATCCTGGGCACCGCGTACTGCCTGCATGACCTGATGCTGTTTCTGGAGCAGGCCGGGCTGGAGTCATTGGACGAGGTGGCTGTCGCAGAACATCCGCTGATCGAGTGGCATGGCGGGGGCCAGAAGCATGGAAGTCCTGATCTTGTCGTTCAAACGTGCCGATCTGAGACGGGCCTCGAACTTGATCAGTCGCCTCAGCGTTCGCCGCCGGGCCCGCTTGATCCGTTCTCGGGGTGCACGGGCCACACAACCACGCTGCTCAAGCTGCGACTTCACTCCAGAGCTTCGGCCGCCCGAGGGTTTCCGGCGTTCAGGAGGCGATTGTCATCCGGCGCGAGCACACCGTCGAGTTCGGCGACCGCCTCCGGGCCGACCCCTCGAGGCAACGGCGGACCTCCTGCGGCTCGTCGTACCGGGACGTCGCCATCAGCAGCTACGCCCAGACGCCTCATGAACGCCGGCTCGCTGTATGCCAGGACACGCCGTAGCTGCTCCCGCAATTGGGTGTAGCGCCAACCCGTACCCGGTGCCTGTGCCGTCACGCCTGACTCAACGAGCTGCGGCAGGCAGACGATGTAAGCCGGACGGGCACAGTTTGCCGCGGTACGGCACCACGGTTCATGCGAGGACACAGGCGTAGCAACGACAAGACTGTGCAACGAGCCCTCGAGGGATCATGGCTGTGGCGCAGCGCGCAAGCCAGCAGCAGGTGCCTGGGGCGCGCGGGTTCAGGCAGGAAGGAGGGCGGGAGTCATCCTGGGGACGGGCGCCGGGAAGCCGGTGCCTAGCGGCGATCGGGCGGCGTCGGTGTCCCGGGTGCCGGTGCACAGGCAACGTCGTTCATCCGCCGGCGGACTGCCGCGCTCTCCCGCAGCGGCAGGTGATCACATACGTGCGGACGGTATGCGTGGCCGGTTTGCCGCAGCCGGTGAACGAAATCGCGGAAACGGTCGACCAGACAGGCACGCGGCGTGAGGAGCCTGTTCGAGAGGCGCATGCCCGCCGCCGCGCCGCCCGCAAGATTGAGCCGATAGATCCGGACCCCTAGCGGCACGGCGCCGCAAGTCGGGACCTGTGACCAGCTCCTGCAGCACCTCCGGCACCCAGACGACGATGACGAGCTCGCAGTCATCGCCCGCGCCCAGCCACCGGCTGCGGTCCGCGAACCCGGACCCAAACGCCCGGGCCGGGCACACCTCGACTGAGCACCAGGACGCCCCGGCCGTCGTGCGCGCCGGTGTTCAGCTGTCGAGGCCGCTGACCTTTGCGACGGCCGCCGTCACCTGGCCTTGGACCCCGCCTGACAGAGGGGTTCCTTTCACTGTGGTCACCACGTCCCTGGCCAGGCGGTGCAGCTTGGTGTTGCTGTTCTGCGAGGCCATGACGAGTACTTCCCACGCCTCGTCGGCGCTCAGACAGAAGGAGGCCATGAGGATTCCGCGGGCCAGGTCGATCTCCGGACGGGTTTGAAGGGCCCGTCGAAGCTGCACGACCTCGGACTGAAGCTCTTTGTTGTCCCTGCGCGGTGGGACGGGCATGGCCACGGATGCATCGGTGCCCTCGGCCCCGCTGGAAAACAGGGCGTACGTGTCGGTGAGGGTGAGCAGGCGTTCGGCCCCGGGGCTGGCGGCGGTAACAGTGATCGTTTTCCCTTCAGCGAGCGCCTGTCGGCGGACGGCGAGCAGCACATTGAGGGTGGAACAGTCGCCGAACTCGAGCTCGCTCAGGTCCAGGTCGACACCCCTGGCCGACCGGCTGAGGGCATCGTGCAGCGAGCGACGGAGCATCTGACTGTCGTCAAGACAGAGCCCTCCGCGCATGGTCACGACCACGCGGTCGCCGCCCGGACCTGCCTTGATCACGGGCACGGGGGCGGCCACTGGTGTACAGCTGCGGGCCGCGCTCGCAGGGCGGGCTTCGCAGGGAGGCTTCGGCATGACTGCCTCTCGGTGGGTACTCAACGTATCCCGGGCTTCCAGCGTGGCCCCCGACGGGGAACCCGTCAAGATGTACATGAGATGTTTTTCGTGCTTTTGAGTACATGAAGCGCTAGTCGTACGATTTGGTCATGGTTGGGATTGAGTCGGATGTCTGAGCCGCAGACCGGATGGACGTTCCTCACCAGCCATGCTCGCGTTCTGGCAAGCATCGCGGACAATCGCAACGCGCGTATCCGTGACATCGCGGCACGCTGCCGGCTCACCGAACGCGCAGTCCAGAAGATCATTGCGGACCTGGAGAGCGACGGCTACCTCTCGCACACCCGCCGGGGCCGCACCAACAGCTACCGGATCGACCCGAGCAAGGTCTTGCGTCATCCCGCAGAAGCCGGCCTCACCGTGACCTCGCTACTGTCGATGCTGGTCAGGGACGAGAGCGAGCGGCAACACGACATCGAGCAGGCCCGGTCCAAGCCCTGACCGCAGCGGCGAAGCCGCCAGGGAGAACCCGCAGCCTGCGGTGCTCCCCATAGCCCCATGCAGCGCATTCAGGCCAGCCGAAACGGCTTGGCCGAACTCGGCCGGCTGGCGTGGGCCGCGGACAGGGCGCCAGCTGGAAGGTTCTTTCGGCGCTCGCCCGCTACCCCCATGCTGACGAACCCGGTCACGAGCAGGCACGCACCCGGTACCCGGGCGGTCCTCGGGGACGCCGGGTTCTACGGCGACGTCCTTGCCACCAGCGGCCTGGACGACCGGCTCACCCCAGGCCGCGTACCAAAGCGGGCCGAGGATCTCACGGCCGACGCGGTGCACGCCGACCACGCGATGGTGGCCTGTTGAGGGAGCCCTATGCCCCGCGACCACGGTCACCAGAACGGTAGCGGCGGATAGCGGTAACCGCTCACGGGCGACTCGCCGTTGTGCGACGACGTTGCTGAGTGCCCTGCGATGACAATGTCGCACCACGCCACGTGGATGCCCACCGCTTCCGACGCCGTCCGATCGCTCCTTTCACGCCACCCCGATCCGGTCGGCCGGAGGGCAGTTGAGCGGGCAGCTGCCGCCCCCTCCGAGGACGAAACGGCGTCAGGTCCGGGCCGAGCGCAGCGACCCGGCCCACTGCCTCGGCGGCCGGCCAACGCGAACCTGTACTCGGCCCGCTTCAGGACGGCGCCCTGCTTGGCCGCCATTCAGATGGCCCGATGCGGTTCGGGTGGCAGCCGCCGCTCCTGCAGCGCGAATGCAGGCAACTTCGGCAACTGGACCTGTACGAGTCAGGCACCCGCACCGCCCCGTCCGTTTCTCATCGAGGGCCGCCTTCGCGCGCGGAAGCCCGCAGGCATCGCCGTAGCTCTTCGGCGTACGGCGCGACAACGCCTGAGACGATGACCCCGGCGAGCCCGGCCAGGTAGGCGACCGGCAGCGGGTGATCCTTGGGCAGCAGACGCCAGTCACGGGGATCAGGGCCCCCTCGCAGCAGCGAGCGGACTTGGTCCGCGTGCAGACAGGCGGTGAAGGCCAGCGCTGAGAGCGGCAGGACTTCCAGGAAGCTGTGGATGTGCTGCTCGATGGGCCGGACCTCCCGTTCACCGACAGCCAGCGACACGTCGTACACGGCCGTCGCGCCATGCGCCAGGGCGGCACCCCCCATCACGGTCAGCACCAGCGGATTGACCCGGGCCAGCAGTCCCATCAGCACGGGGACGCCGGCCTCGGTCATCATCAACGCGTGGACGGCCGACTCCCTGGTGCCGCTGGTGTGCTCGATCCCGGTCCGACGGTGCATCCACCAGTCCGCGAGGCCCGGCACCACCCACAGAGGAAGAACCCCGTACAGCAAGAACCGGCGGCTGGCGTCCTCCACCTCGGTGGACGACACCGGGACCCGCAGATCTTCGGCCCGCCGCCACGTCCGCCACGTCCGCCAGGCTTTTCGGGGCAGTACACGCGGTGCCATGGAAACCTCCGTGACGGTGACAACGGCCCTCTGGCCGACGACTGCGAGCCCTCGAATGTCCGCCTTCCGGTACCCCTCGTCATGCCGGTCACACCCCGCGCGAACTCCCGGCGCCGCGCACTCGGCAGCAAAGACGGTGGCTGGCCCACAGCGGAACACGTCGGGGTGCCTGGACAGCGATGGTGAGTGAGATCGACTTCATGGGTACCCGGTGACCTTCACCGCATGGCCGGCCGTGCGAATGCTGGAGAAGCGTGCCCAGCATCTGAGCACCTTGGCCCCGCTCGGGCAGCTACTGACTATGAGAGCCACTCGGTTCTTCGTCGCACAGAGGAGTCTCGCCATGTCCACGCATGAGGGCCGGACGGAGACCGGCATGGATCGAGCAGCCGTGTTCGACGTGGACGGAACCCTCGTCGACACCAACCACCTGCACGTACTGACCTGGTGGGAGGCATTCCGTCAGGCCGGACACCAGGTCCCCACCCATGCAATACACCGGGCGGTCGGGCTCGGTTCCGACGATCTGATTGCCCATCTGCTGCACGGCAAATCGACCTTGGCCGCGGGGGAGGTAAAGCGTCTCGACACCGCGCACAAGGTGCTCTACGCCCAGTACTTCGAACGGCTTTCGCCACTTCCGGGCGCGGGACGACTGCTGCGGCGGCTGGCTGCCGACGGCTGGAAGGTGATCCTGGCAACATCGGCAAGCGACGACGAGCTGTCCGCGCTGAGGAACGCGATCGACGCGGACGACGCCATCACGGCGACGGCAAGCGCCGACGACGTCACCGAGGGTAAACCGTCCCCCGAGCCCGTAGAGCGGGCGCTGGAACTGGCCAGCGTGCCCGCGGAGCACGCCGTGTTCGTCGGCGACACGGTGTGGGACATGCAGGCAGGCTGCCGGGCAGGGGTGCGGTGCGTGGCGCTGCTGTGCGGCGGCATCCCCCGTACGGACCTGGAAGAGGCGGGCGCCGATGCCGTTTTCGACGACCCTGCCCACCTGCTCGCCTCGCTGCCGCGAAGCCCTCTGGGCTGACGGAACTGGTGCGCGCTGGCCCCATCGTTACGTCCGCTGCCTGGGGGTACCCGTGCCACACCGCCGGTTTACACCGGCGCACCCGCACCACGTACGCCGTGTTCGGAGCCAAGCCGTGAAAGCGCTCGTCATCAACTGCACGCTCAAGAAATCCCCTGAACCGTCCAACACGAAGGCGCTGGCCGCAGTCGTCTCCGTGCGTCTGTCTGATTTCCATGCGGAGGTGGGAACGGTGCGTGCCGTCGACCTCGACATAGCTCCCGGGGTGGTCACGGAGGCAGGCGACGGCGGCGAGTGGCCGCGGGTTCACGATCGGCTACGGGAGTCGCGCATATTCATCATCGCGTCGTCCGTGTCGCTGGGTCGGCCGTCCTCGCCAGCGCAGCGCGTGCTGAAGCGGATGGACGCGATGATGGCCGAGACGGACGACGAGGACCGGCCCGTCGCCCACAAGCGGGGAGCGGGGGTCGTGCCAACCGGGAACGAGGACGGCGCCCACCATGTGATCAGCAAGATCGCCAGCGCCGCGGACCTCGGCTATACCGGCCCCGCCCAGGCGTGGACGTGCTGGCACCTCGGTCCGGGCCCGGGCCCCGACTACCTGCCTGAGGAACGCGGCCGCGACTGGGCCCCCAGCACCGGACGCACAATGCCCGACAACCTGTGCGGATTCGCACAGGCGCTTTCCGAACGGCCGTTGAAGGCCCTCAGCTGAGGAAGCACCACGATGACAGCCGAGTCCCTGACCGCTTCTCCCCGGTGCCGCTGCTGGACCCCGCCGGGGGTCTACCGGCCGCAGACCGACACCGGGCTGCTCAGCCGCGCACTGCGCCGGGAGCGGATCACCAGCCGTACCGAGGTCCTGGACCTCGGCACCGGCAGCGGCGTACTCGCGGTGGAGGCGGCCCGGCGGGGCGCTCGGGTCACCGCGGTGGACATCTCCTGGCGGGCTCTCGCCGCTGCCTGGTGCAACGCCCTGATGAATGGCCAGATGGTGCGCGTACGCCACGGCGACTTGGCGGCCGCCGTCCGAGGCCGTCGTTTCGACCTCGTGGTCACCAATCCGCCGTACGTACCCACGCCGGGCGACGCCGTGCCCCGAGGAGGCGCCAGGGCCTGGGACGCCGGCACGGACGGTCGTCTCCTCATCGACCGTATCTGCGCGACGGCACCGACGCTGCTGCGCCCTGCGGGGGCCCTGCTGATGGTGCACTCGCATCTGAACGGCGTCGAAGAGACGCTTGCCCGTTTCCGGGCGGCCGGTCTGCACGCGGAGGTGGTCGACCGGGCCCGGTTGCCCTTCGGTCGCGTGCTGCGCGCCCGGCTCGCCTGGCTGCGCGAGCGTGGGCTGGTGGGGGACCGTATGTTCGAGGAGCTGGTGGTGTTCCGTGTCGAACATGTCTGAACGCCCGCGCCGCATCCGCGTCCAGCGCAACGGCCCTCTCCTGGTGGAGGGACCGGTCGAAGTCGTGGGCGAGAACGGCGAGGTGACGGTATCTCGGCGATTCACGGTGGCCGTATGCACCTGCCGCCGCAGCCGGACGCCGCCATGGTGCGACACCAGTCACCGTTGCCGCACCAAGCGGAACGAGCGGGACGAACGGGATGAACGGGACGACACACCATGACGGACGTCCGCTCACGACGCGAAACCCGGCCACCGCCGCTGCCACATCCGCGTGGCCCGCTCTCCGCCGCGGTCGTGAACACGCTGCGCGGAGCGAGACAGAGCCTGCCACAGCTGCCCACCGACGCCTACGGCGACGACCTGCAACTGGCCCTGTACGTCCTCTACGAACTCCACTACCAGGGCTTTGACGGCGTACCGGACGACCGCGAATGGGACCCCGAACTCCTCACCCTGCGCGCCATGTTGGAGGACCTCTTCCTCGACGCGCTGCGCGCGGACGTGCCGATCGATGCGTCCGACACCGCCGAGCAGGCGCTGGACCAGCTCCAGTGCGAACCGGTCGGCGACGACAGCGGCAGCGTCTCGCACTTCCTGCGCAACCACGGCACCCTCGAACACTTCCGCGAGTACGCAGCGCTGCGTTCGCTCTACCACCTCAAGGAAGCGGATCCGCACGCCTGGGTCATCCCCAGACTGCGCGGGCGGGCCAAGGCCGCCATGGTCGCCGTGGAATTCGACGAGTTCGGCGCGGGCCGCGCGGACGAGATCCATGCGGAGCTGTTCGCCGACCTCATGGCGGACCTGGGTCTGGACACGTCGTACGGCCACTACCTCGACGCCGCACCGGCCGAGGCACTGGCCACTGTGAACCTCATGTCCTTGCTCGGCCTGCACCGGGCCTTGCGCGGCGCGCTCGTCGGACACTTCGCAGCCGTCGAGGTCACCTCGTCCCCAGCCTCACGCCGCCTGGCCGAGGCACTTGAGCGTATGGGGGCCGGCCCCTCGGCCATCCGCTTCTACACCGAGCACGTGGAGGCGGACGCGGTGCACGAACAAGTCGTACGGCATGAGGTCGTCGCCGGTCTGCTGGCGAGCGAACCGTGGCTGGACGCCGACGTGGTGTTCGGCATCCGTGCGACCGGCCATCAGGAGGACCGGCTGGCGGCCCGGCTGCTGGGCGCCTGGCGAGCCAGGTCGACGGCCCTGCGCACGGGCGGCATCGCCCCGGCCGTTGCGGGCAGGCCGGTCACATGAGAACGGGATCGGGTGTCCTTGGCTGCGTGGGACGACCGCGGTATGCCCCCTCGCCGATGCGCTGCGCGCCGCCCTATGAACAGGCCGCCCGGCCCTGGCCCTCGCAGTGCCCGGGACACTGCGCCGACCGTCGGAATGAACTCGGTGTCGCTGGGCCCTACGCCAAACGGTGCTTCGGCCGGCCTCTGGCGAAGGCAACCGGCAAGTCGCTCGGTCGCCAAACAATCGACGCGATCGGCAAAGCCGAGCACACGGTGGTTGGCCCGCCGAAAGACTGCCACGAGGCATTCAATGCCCTGGTCAGGGCGTGTCCCACACGCAGCAAGGATCAGGCCGATTGCCTGACCGATCACGGCGTGCGAGAGGGCGACCTCTGGCACATGACGGATCTCCCGAAGAATCGGCCACGGAAGACGCTCAAGGCAGGCGCTTTGTGTCGCCGCCTACCGCTCATGGCACCCGGCCGGCACCGAGGCCATCGCGTTGCCGGACGCCGGTGGCGTGCCCCGGAGCACCCGGCGCGGTGGTCCCGATGACCGGGCGGCCCGACACCGTGTTGCGGTTCGGCGTGGAGGAAGAGTTCCTGCTCACGGATCCGGTCAGCAGGATGACTGCGCCGCGCGCGCACTTGGTGCTCCCCCGGGTCGCGAAACAGCTCGGGGAACGAGCGCAGTCCGAGTTCCACGCCACCCAGGTCGAGGCGTGCACACCCCCAGTGGCCACCGCCGAGGCGCTGGCCTCCGAAATTGCCGCAATGCGCGTGACGATGGCCGAGGCTGCTGATCGTGTGGGCTGCCTTCTCGTTGCTTCCGGCACCTCCGTACTACCCAGCCATCACCCGCTGCCGCTGACGGACGCGACCCGGTATCGCACGGTTGCGGCGCACGTCGGACCCATCGCCGATCAGGAGGGCGGGGAATTGTGCGGTTGCCACGTCCACCTCGGCGACCTGAGCCGAGCCGACGCGCTCGCCCTCGCCGCCCGCCTTCGACCCCACCTGCCCGTCCTCCAGGCTCTCGCGGTCAATTCCCCGTACTGCGAAGGCGTCCACACCGGGATGGCGAGCACGCGCTGGGCCCGCCACTCCGCCTGGCCGACCTGCGGGCCTGCACCAGTTCTGGACGAAGCCGGGTACGAACGCACCGCCCGTCGGCTCATCGCCGACAATATCGTCCTCGACCGAAGAATGATCTATTGGTATCTGCGCCCCTCCGAGCACCTGCCGACCCTTGAGGTGAGGATCGCCGACACCAACGCCGACATGGAAGTTCCTGTCCTGCTCGCGGTGTTGTTGCGAGGACTGGCACACATCCTGTTGGCTGAAGAGCGCCGCGGCGCACCGGCGCCACACGTCCCTGAGACCCGATTGCACCAGGCACACCGCCGCGCCGCGGTCGGAGGTCTTGCAGGCCAGGGCATGGACCCGGTCACCGGCACCCTGGCATCGATGGCAGATCTGCTAGCCGACCTCTACGAGCGAGCGGCACCCGGCCTCGCCGAGGCGGGTGACCTGAACCTCGCCCGCACGCAGATCGAGGCCGTGCTGTCGGGCGGCACCGGCGCGCAGCGCCAGCGTGCGGCTTTTACCCGACGAGACCGCCTCACCGATGTGGTCGACGACCTCGCGTTGCGCACCAGACTGGGCCCAGCGGCCGCGCGGAGTAAACAGCCGTGACGTGTGCGCTGCCGGCCGGGACACACCGCACAGCAGCCACAACGACCACGGCACTGTGAAGCACAAATGGCCACCAGGATGAGAGCCGCGGATCGCCACACCAGTGAGGACACGCTCGTCACCGCGGCCATCGGCAGCGGCAGCCACGGCCGCCGAACCGGGTGGCGCACGTCCAGCGAGACGTGCTTGGGGCAGCCGCACGACGTCATCGGAGTCATTCCGGTCGCCCGCGATATCCACCTCATTCGCGTCGTCCTGCGGAAGCAGTCCTACCGAAGCCCAGATGCCTGCCTTCACGTTCGCTTTCCCGGGTACTCGGTGCCATGCACACGTAAGAGGGGTCGGCACGCCCGGTGCGGCCGGCTTCGATCACAAGCCGACAAGGAGACACCCATGAGCAAGGTCAAGGAAGCAGTCGACGTGGAGGTTCCGCTCCGCACGGCGTACGACCAGTGGACTCAGTTCGAGGAGTTCCCGAAGTTCATGGAGGGCGTCGAGGAGGTCAGGCAGCTCGACGACCGGCACAACCACTGGACCACCAGCATCGGCGGAGTGCGCCGCGAGTTCGACACGGAGATCGTCGACCAGCTGCCGGACGACCGAATCACCTGGCGCTCCATCGGCGGCGACACCCAGCAGCGCGGATCGGTCCGGTTCGAACGACTGGACGACACACACACCAGGGTCGAGCTCACGATGGACGTGGAACCCACCGGAGTCGCCGAAAAGGGCGCCAGCGCACTGGGCATGATCGACCGGCGCATCAAGGGCGACCTGCACCGCTTCAAGGACTACGTCGAAAGCGGCGGCGACATCGGCGGCTGGCGCGGACGCATCCGGCCCGAAGACCCCGGCTCGACCCTGTAACCGACAGACACAGGCCTGGCTGGGTAAGAAGGAGCGCACCTGCACCGCACGGCGGAGAGAGTGCCCGCCCGGGACCAGATCACGGCGAACCCTGCTGGAGAAGGCCTACAGCGCCTGGATGCGCTGTTCGGGCATGTCGATGACAGCACTGTGACAGTCACTCCACTGTTGGCGACCGTCGGCCCTATGCGCCGTATCCGCGTGCTGTCGCGCGGGCACGAGCCCACGCCCCGGGAAGTTCCTGCTCCAGGGCGCGGCCGGCAGCCCTCTCCTGACCGTACAGCAGGCCCCAGGTGAAGCCTGGCTCGCCCGCCGCCTGCGCGGCGACCGCCATACGGCGCAGGGCGTGACAGGTCACGACCGTGTCGTGCTGGGTACCGCTGACCCCCTGTACGGCCTTGACTCGTTTACCAAGACGCCGCGCGGGCTTCCCGAGGGCCGGGCGAGCCGCCTCCGCGGCGTAGCGGAGCCTCTTGGCGGCCTTGCGGGCGGAGTGGATCGCGGCGTCGCGGTCGGACCCGGAGGGCATGTCAAGCGCACGGTCCATGCGTCGGGCGAGTCGCCGGTAATCCTTCAGGAGCGCTTTGACCAGCACCTTTTTGGGCTTGCTGGCCGCCTTTGCGCGCAGCGGAGGCGCGGCGGTCAGGATCTTCAGATTCTCCAGCAGGTCCAGATAGCGGGGCGAGGCGAGCGCTGCGAGGGTGCGTCGACGGCCCTCGGCCCGCTCCCCCACGTCCCAGGCTTGCAGCCGGGCAGTGACGGGGCCGAGGATCAGCTCTCCCGGCAGTTCCCCCAGGCCGGAGGTGACCCGCTCGCGGAGCACCTCGTGGTCGCGTTCGGCGCCGAGCTCACCGGCGAGCCACTTCAGATCCCGCCGGATGGGGTCGGTGACCTCACGGTCGAGGACGGAACGGTAGGAGCGCAGGCAGCCGCGCAGTCAGCGGGCCGTGGTGCGCATTCGGTGCACCGCGTCGGGCATCCCTCGGCGGACAGCCGGATCGAAGTCGGTGAGGGCGTCGACCAGCCCGTCCACATACACCAGCACATAATGACCGGCCGACCCCGGGGCGACGCGGACACCCGCATCCACCGTGCGCTCCAGGAGGGATGTCGTCTCTGCCAGGGCATGCTCCACCTTGGAGGGGCTCTGCTCGCGGTCGACGCCGTGCTCGTGCAACACCTCCTCTATCCCGTCCAGGAGCTCGGGGCCTGCGCGGTTGGCGAGTTCGACCTCCAGCTCCGTCCACCTCGCATGCCCGCCGTCTTCGAGCAGGGATTCTGCCCACACCGCGTCCATGCTCAGGTCGGCCAGCACGGCGCCCTCGGCATCGAGGAGATGCCGCAGGGAGCGGGTTGAGCGGAGGTGTATCACCGGCCGCAACGGGGCCTTACGCGTGCGGGAGAGGACAAGTTCCACCAACTCGTCAGGAGGGGCGGCCTCTGACGACAACGGGGCCTGGATCTCCTCCCGGCTGTCGCCCGGCAGGGGCAGTTTCAGATGCCAGCCGGCATCCGTGCCGCCCGTCCTGCGTCGCAGGGACGCCTTGGTGCGGGTCAATCGCAGGTCGGCGGTGTCGTAGTAGACCGCGTCCAGCTCTTGCACCCCGCCCTCCGAGAGCGAGGCGACCGGGTCCGCACCGGTCAGGTGGGACAGCCACCCGATGTCGTCACCCTCGGGCGTCGCGTACTTTCGTTCTGTCTCTCGTGTCGACTGGGCCATACACTCCCCGTTGACGCAATCGCACGGCTCAAACCAGCACGTAAGCCGCTTCCGGTTAATTCCGGGAAGAAACCGTTGAACAGCGGCGCGTCCGGATTCCGTCGCCGGGAAAACGATGTGCGCGTCGCCGAGCTCACGGGCTCAGTGCTGGCCATTCCCGCCCACCCCGAGCCGAACACCCGGGACACTGCCGGCACGGACGGAGCACGACCGCGCCGCGCCCTGCCGGCCGACCGCTGCATCCTGCCGATGAGGCCCTTGGGGGGCGCAGCAGCGGTGACATGCGTCGCGGCCTGCGCCGCCGTCCACACCGATAGCGGCGCTGATGCGGCAAGGTTGGTGAACGCAGAAAGGCCCACCGCCCCAGCCCTGGCGCACCAGCCATCGGGCCACCCCTCGTCCTGACACTGGGAAGGATCCTTCGTCAAGTCTCAGGTATGGACCGTTCGTTCCATAGGCAAGTCCGCGGGCATGTTGAGACCTGCGGGCAAAACGGGCTGCAGGTCTGTGGCGACCACGACCGGCAGTCGGCTGCTGGACGGGCTGGCAGCGCCCTTGTCGGTCGGAGCCGTGGAAGTCCCACCGCACCCGGCCGCTGCGATGCAGCAGAGAACGCCGACACGAGCACAACATGCACGAAGCCGGGAAGGCGACTTGCCAACGTGCCGCCCACCAAAGTTGATTCCCCCTATGGATGTCGATTTTGCCTCAGAGGCACCCACCACTCAAGATCCGGACTCAGTCCCGGCTGGATCCATCCATCACGGCTGGACTCGCTCTACCCCACGACCGAAGATCCCCCTGACGCGGTTGCATCACCACAGGGGTATGACCGCGCCAGTGGCGGCACCGGCCAAGGTGACGCCCTCAGGGCCGTGTCGGGTGTGACCTGCCGCGGAAAGGCGACGGCCCCACGCGGCGTGCGAAGCGGGGCGTGGGGCCGTCGAAACCCAGTTCTCCTGTCAGAACCGGGCCCCACGAACCTACGAGAGGCCGTCACGGTGCCGCTCCTCGGAGAGGCCGGACGAGTGACCGCGGGACGGTCCGCGCACCGACCGGCGGCCTCACTGGCCGGAACGCCGAAGGGCCCGGCGGCTGCCAGGCCCTTCGGCTCTCGTAGCGGGAGCAGGATTTGAACCTGCGACCTCTGGGTTATGAGCCCAGCGAGCTACCGAGCTGCTCCACCCCGCGTCGGTAGCCCCACCCTATGCCACCCCAGTCACGCGGGCAGCCGAATTTCCTCTGCACCGGGGCAGGCCCGCCGCATCCAGTCAGCCGGCGCGGGGCCAGGTTCAGCTGGTACAGGTATCCAGCATGGAGGACAGAGCCGACTTCTCCTCGTCGGTGGTGGCCAGCTTCCACACCGACTTGAGGTGCGTGTAGTCCTCGGCATACCTGCACCAAAACGCGTGGTTGGTGGGCTTCCAGTCGGCCGGCCCGCTGTCGGACTTCGACGACTTCGAGGACTCCGACGCGATCAGCAGCTGAGGGTCCTTGAGGTCGTTGCCGAACGCCTTGCGCTGATCCGCCGTCCAGGTGCCGGCGCCGAAGCGCCAGGCCTCAGCAAGGGGGACCATGTGGTCGATGGTCGCCTGGGCAACCTCGGTGACCGTGGTGTCGTCGTAGACGGAATACCAGGACCCGGACGCCGACTGGCAGTGGTCGGGCTTGTCCTGGACGTCCTTGCCGTCCCGGGCCAGCACCGTCTGCCGGGTGGTACAGCCGCCGGGCTGGGTCGACCAGATGTCGAACTTGTCGTGGGCGTGCCCCGCGCGATCGTCACGGACAAGCTCCGCAGCTACGGTGCCGCCCACCGCAAGGTCGTGCCATCGGTTGAGTACCGCACCGAGATGATCCACCGTTTCCGCGCCTGGAAGACCGTCACCGGGCCCCGCGCACACCTGCCTGCAGGGCCCGGCAACGTCCCGATCTCACCAACATGCGCCAACCCGTCTGCCACACCAGCAACTTCACAAGGCCGCCACACGCAGCGGGAGATCACCTGCACCGGGTACCGGTACCTCTTCTACGACGGCGACGCGTCCCCACTGAGGCCCGCTCCAGGATGATCAACCCAAAGATCAGTCCATTCCGGGGTCCAACGTGACGGTGCCGTCCGGCAGTTGGGTACCGAGTGTCCCCCTTCCGTCAGGATTCCGAATCCTCAGGCGGCTCGGGCGCCTCCCCCGCGGGGGTGTCGGACGCCTCCTCTCCGGGTGAGTCGGATGCGTCCTCTCCGGGTGTGTCGCGGGACTGGCAGACGAACTCGTAGTCGGCGTTGTACGGCACCTCAGTGGTGGGAGTCTGCTCCGGATCGCACGAGCCGGTCGGGGCAACCCCGCCGCTGGTGTTCAGACGGCGGATCTTCACCACGTCGGACAGTTCGCCGGTGCTCTCGCCGCTCTGCGTGGCGTTCAGTTCCAGCTCCGGGATGTTCCCCGGGCCGTGTGGCGTCTTGCTGGTCACCGAGCCTGTCACGGCGCTGCCATCCGCGGCGACCCACTGCGGCGGTCCGGAGTCCGGATTGACGAACGAATGCTGGATGCCGCCCTCGAGCGTGGCACGGACACCGCGCTGGGTGAAGGCGAAGGTGCCGTCGGCCTGCTGCGTACAGGCATAGATCTGCACGCCGTCGACGACCGAGGCCCGGAATGTGCGCTCGGCGGTCGCCCCGGAGCCGTCGGCCGCCGTCCCGTTCTGGGACGCGAAGCCGGCACCGGTCGCCGCGGTGAAGCCCCCGGCCACCACGCCGACGCCGGCGACCAGCCAGACCAGTTTCTTCTTCCGTGTCGCGCTTCGTTTCCTGGACATCCTGACCCTCATTTCGATCGTCGCGAATGAAAGAGGTGATTCCCGCATCCTGCGCCGGGTCTCAACCTTGCCTAGCTTTCCCATCCGGAAATCCGCTGAGCGATCCGATGTACGTGCCGCCCGGTCCAGGCACTCAACTCCAATGCGGGACGAAACGACCGGCGGACGGACGCCATTTCGGTGCTCGGCAGCAACTCGGCGCAGGTCAAGCCCACTCCGAGGAGAAAATCAGCAACCCCTTCGCGGCATACCGAAGTCTTTCGGTGTAGCGGTCCCGAAAGGCGGGAGATGCGCCATCCGCTGACGCCTGTCGTGCGATAGTGGATCAACGAGCTCACAACAGACGGGCCACACGGCACAGCTGAACCGTCCTCTCAACAGCCCGGCTCACCCGTAGGAGAAAAACTCACATGCCATGGCGTAAATCCACCGCGGTGCAACAGATACGAGACCACCTCCAAAAGTCACGCCCAGGCGATCACCCACTGGTCACACTTGGCGTGGCGACCGGAGGAAATCCGTGGTGGGGGTGGGATGCCTTGCTGAGCGATGGCGTAATCCATGACAGCCACTACATCACCCTGACCGAGGAAACCGTGCTCGTCCATGAGATCTCTCCCGGCACCGCACTGCCGGGAGAGCTGCGGTACGAGATCGCGAAGTCCCAAGCACAGGAACACATAACGGAAGTACGCAGGCGAACCTTCTGGAGTTCCTTCCGTTTCCGGCTGCCCGGTGATGAAAAGGCCACTCGTATGAACGTCCGCCGTGTTTGGCGCACGGACCTGGACCAGTTCCTGGGCTTGCTCGGCACCGGTCAGACACCTCGATGACCCAACGCCAAGCTCCCCGTTGGCCCAAGGTCGTTGTTGGCGTCGCTGGTCACTCGGCCGGCTGAGGTCTCCGGGATCTGGGCACATGTGACGCGGCCGTTCTTCACCCTTCGAGGTGTCGAATCTCCCGCGCATCAGGCTCCGCTGCGGGGACCTCGTGGAGGGCGGCTCGGTACAAGGCGAAGCGAGCGAACACATAGCCGACGGCGCCGGAGAGGAACCACAGGATTTGTACCCATGGCGTCCACCAGGCGACCAGCAGGGTCAGTCCCCAATACCCCGTGACGACCCAGCTGATCGCGACATCCAGTTGTCGAGCCGGCCTGTGGGTGTCAGCGGACGGCGAGTCCATGCGCGCCGCCTGGGTCTGGATACCCGATCGGCAGACCATGAGGAGGAACACGACCAAGCCGAAGAGCGACGTGGCCAGGGGGTTGTCCGGGTGATGGCCCATGATCGCGGTGACGAACGGCAGAAAGCCTGCCAGGAGCATCAAGGGAAAGTGAAGCGTCATCATGACGCCGGGGACGTAGCTGATCCGGTCGAGCACCGCGTGGTGCTCGCGCCAGACGATCCACAACACGAAGAAGGCAAGGACGTACGAGTAGAAGGCTCCGGCTTCGTGGGCGAGGAAATGCCACAGGTGCGAAGCGGCCTGGGCCCCTGAGGTGCCGGGGGTGACATCGAAATCCCCGCCCTCAGGTTGCGGAAGCTCGATGGCCAGCAGCGTCATGGCGATGGCCAATACCGCGTCGGTGAGAAAGCCCAGCCGCTCAGGCGACTGTCCAGCTCGCGTCTTCTCCACTTTTCGTCTCTTTCGTAGCCTGCCGACCGCCGGGACCGTACTCCGGCACGACGGCTTCTCGGGTGGTCCCATGCTCCGAGTGGGCGGTGTCCACTTTCCAGGACACACAGGGACCAGGGCTGTCCACTCCTGTCCGGTCCCAGCGGTCTGTTCACACTTGGCTTGGCGCGTAGGGTCGGCGGGTTCGGTGTTCCTTGATCGACTCGGCCCGTTTGACCGTCCTGCCGACGTCATGGTGCTTGGCCCGGTGCTTGTTCTTCGAGCCGGGAAGCCGTCCCGGGCCCCGCCGAGACCGTTACGACGCGGCCGCCGAGCAAGCCGCCGTCACGCGGATGTTGCCAAACCCGCGCCGCACCCGGGCGAGGGCGAGGCGGCGGGGTTCGGCTGCCGCTCGTCCCCAGGGGCGGCGTAGGTCCTCGGCGCGGGGTCGGGCGAGGCGGAGCTGGGTGTGGGCGGCGATGATCAGCCAGGTCCACAGGTCGGCACTGTCCGCGTGGCGGACCTTCGGGGCGGTCCAGCCGAGCGTCTGCTTCATCCTTGCCGATCCGCATCCCGGCAGCGTCGCGGTGGGCGCGGGCCGTGGTGGAGTCCACGCTGACCAGGGACAAGTCCGTCTGGACGAGCAGTGGAAGTTGATCGTGCCGTATTTGCCGATCGGCCGGTACGGCCCGTACCCCGAGCGGCTCCGGTCGGGTGCGTCGGTGAAGCCGAACCGGGCGCGGGTGGAGACGAAGATACCGGCCGTGGTCACAACCCGCTGGGCCCGCTGCCGGACGCGGGGCTGCCAGCGTCGGGCACCTCGCGCTGCCGCAGGCGCTGGCGAGGTCCCGGCACGGGTGCGCGGAGGCCTCACCGACGCGCAACACCCTATCGGTCCACCTCCCCCAGCCGGTCACGTTCGGGGTCTGCGGAGAAGTCCTGTTCACCCATGCTCAGTTCGAGCACACCAACACCGTCCGCGGCGAGCACGGTGCGAAGGGGACTCGGCTGCCCGTCGCGCGGTACGAGCGGTCGGTGGGCCCGCTCCAGCCACTCCCGGTAGGCCGGAGCATCGCGGGCCACCGTCCAGTAGGACTCCTCCAACTCCTCGTAGACGTCGTCCAGTTCCGCCTCCGTGCGGGCCGCAAGGAGGAGGCGTACGCCGATCGGGTCGCCCTCCAGGGGGCGGATCGCGAGGTCGGGATGGGGATGCGCGGTGGGCTGGCTCACCGTGACCACCTCGCCGGTGGCGGCCAGCGAGTACGCGGTGAGGTAGTCGCCGTGCAGCATCTCCGACTCCAGACCGGCCGCGCGCAGCGCCCGGCACAGCGCGTCCCACTCCCCGTCGACCGTGGAATCGACCATCCAGCGGTCGCCGGCCAGGTCGGCGAGCGGAACCTGCCGCCGCGCTGCCGCCGGGTGGTCCGCCGCGAGGGTGACGAACTGCGGTTCGCGCTCAACGAGAACGCGCAGGCTGAGCCCGGGCGGAATGCGCAGCGGACTGCCCTCGACCTCGTGCACGAAGGCTATGTCGAGCCGTCCCGCGGCGACCATGCCGAGCAAGAAATTGGCAGACACGTTCATCTGCAGGGTGGGTTCGATCCGCGGGACCCGTGCCCGCAGCAGGCGTAGCCAGCCGGGAATGGCACGGCTCGCCGTGGCGCCGATGCGCAGCTGGAACCCCCCGGCTGCGCGGGCGGCCGCCGCCCTGGTCTCGGTGACGATCGCCGTAAATTCAGCCACCAGGGGCCTGGCACGGCTCAGTACCGCGAGTCCCAGCGGGGTGGGCCGGCATCCGGTCAGGGCGCGCACGAAGAGCTGGGCGCCCAGCGCGTGCTCGATGCGTCGCAGCTGCGTGCTCACCGAGGGCTGTGCCAGGCCGAGTTGACGTGCCGCCTTGTGCAGACTGCCGGTGTCGGCGATGGCACAGAGAACACGCAGGTGCCTCACCTCCAACTCCATGAAGGGAGCGTAGGGCGGGGCGGGTCGGCACACCAGATGTTCAAGTTCCAACGAATGGGGAGGAGTCGGCCGAGTCGATTCCGCCGGGCGACGCGCCTGGGTGAGCCGACCGCAGATAGCACCGCGCTATCCCCAACTGCCATCACCCGTCATCCCATTGGACTGAAGGAGACTCACGGGCAACCGATCGTTCAACCCCACAGGACGAGAAGGAGCCCCCCACATGGCTTCGTTCCCCATGCCCAACAGGCCGAAGAACTCCAGGAGACTTCTGGCCCTCGCGCTCGGCCTCGGTCTGGCCTCCGCCGCGCTCGGCACCGCGACCCCGGCGAGCGCCCGAAGCACCGCCGAGACCCCGGCCCGGACCTCCGGCGCCGGCTACGTCGGCACGGCCGAGAACACCGGCAACAAGGCGTTCTTCGACGCCGTTGTGAAGTCAGTGGCGAAGCGGCAGGCCGCCCGGCCCTCCCTGAAGGTGGTGACCGTCTACTACAACGCCTCACAGGCGCCGAGCTTCCGTTCCCAGATATCGAGCGCCGCCTCCATCTGGAACAGCTCCGTGTCGAACGTCAAGCTCCAGGCAACCTCGGGAAGCGCGGACTTCGCCTACTACGAGGGCAACGACTCGCGCGGATCCTACGCATCGACCAACGGCCACGGCAGCGGCTACATCTTCCTGGACTACGCGCAGAACCGGCAGTACGACTCGATCCGTGTCGCCGCCCACGAGACCGGACACGTGCTGGGCCTCCCCGACCACTACAGCGGCCCGTGCAGCGAGCTGATGTCGGGCGGCGGCCCCGGCCCGTCCTGCACCAACAGGTACCCGAACTCCACGGAGCGAGCCCGGGTCAACCAGCTCTGGGTGAACGGCCTCGCCAAGGCCGTCGCGCAGCTGAGCAAGACCGGCTGACCTCGGTGTCTGGGGCGGACCGGCCTCCGGCACCTCCCGGTCCGTCCTCTCCGGTCCGGACCGCGGCGCCGACCGCGGTCCGAATCGCCGGACCGCACCCTCATCTAGGACCAGCGTCATCCGCTCCATGCCCTGCGCGAGTTCGAGTCGCACTGCAACGGGCACCGGCCCCACCCGGCCCTCAATCAAACCGCCCCACTCCGCTCCCTGCCCGAACCGATCACCGAACCAGGGCAGATCAAACACCTGGAGATCCGCCGACGAGATCGGCTCGGCGGAACCCGTCACGAGTACCAACACGCAGCCCGAGCCGGGCGGATGAAAAATCGGCGCCCACAGTCCGCCGACCTCGTGGTCCTTGCCGCGCTCGGCGAGCTGCACACCGAGTTCGACCACCTGCTCGTCTATGCCGAGTTCCTCATACAGCTCGCGGCGCGTTGCCGTGGTGTCGTCCTCCCCTGGCTTCAGCGAACCGCCTGGTGCGGCCCAGAAGCCGCCGCTCTCGTCGTAGCGCAGCAGCACCACCTTCGTCACGGCACCGCCGCACGCATGGTTCGCTACCCGGCGCTGGCGCTGACCGACGTCCAGTGGGTCCTCGGGCACACGCAGTTCCGTCGGCCGCCGCCGCGGGGATCGCTCTCGCAAGCGGGCTTGGCCTGAGTTCTGAGTGCTCCTGCCGTTGGTAGCCCGGCATCGGAATCCGGCGTGCCTCATGGGCTCACAGGCCGATCCCACGGCTGACGGGGTCGCGCCAGCACACGTACTGCCAGCAGACCGGGCTGTTGGCGGCGTGCCCGCTCTGGCGGCGTACCTCGTCGGGGCGATTGCCCTGCTCGATCGCGGTGGTGATGAACCCTGACCGGGCGGAGTGTCCGGTGAGCTTGGCGTCGATGCCTGCCTGTTGTCCGGCGCGGGTGATGACCAGGCCGCAGGCCCCCCGAGGTGGCCCACTGATCGACGGCGCGGAAGGCGGGGCCCTCGGTCAGGTCGGCGGTGCCCTGCCAGACGAGCCAGCCAGCACCGGGCAGGATTCGGGCTGTTCGCCGTGGGCGACGTCGGGGTCGCGCGGCGGCCGCACCTTCATCCCAGGCACGTGCACCTCCAGGCCGCCGTCGGTGAGCACGATGTGTTCCGCGTTCAGGGCGCTGACCTCGGCGACCCGATCCACCAGGCCGACCCCGCGATGCCCCGGCAGGAGGGCCCGCGGCGCCGTCAGTGGGAGCCCTGCAACTGGGCAGGATCCACCCCGCTCCGGCACCAACCTCACGGAGAGTCGACGGGAGGGGGAACCCGGCACTCCATCTTGTGCTGCATAACGGGCGATATGACCTACCGCGCGCGTCGCAGGGTTGCGGAGAGATGGTGCTGCAACGGCTGGCCGACCGCCGCGAGGTCGTGGACGAACGTGAGTGTGTCGCTGTCGGTCAGGGTGTAGCGGCGGCGGGTGGCGTTGACCTCCTTGGCCGTGGGAGTGAGGGCCACCTCGCGCGTGGAGAGATCTACCGTGTCCTGTGCCGCCTGGCCGACCGCGATCTCGGCGATGCCGGTGGGCTGGGTGATCAGTGCCTCCACCCGGCCTTCGGGCTGAAGCCGCCACCATCCGCTCTCCCGAGCCGCCGGGCGCAACGGTGCGCTGTCGGCGTCGAGCAGCCAGGCCCGGGCCTCGTAGCGGAGGAAGGGGCGGCCGTCGTGGCTGAAGGTGACCTCCTGGGCGTAGGTGAAGTCCCCGGCGAGCGTCGGGTATCCCCCTTGGCCCCGGCCGTGCCATGTGCCCAGGAACCCGAGCACGGGCTCGAGCAGTGCGTGCGGTGTGGGCGCGTCGTCCGGCCGGTGGGCGTCGGGGTACGGGTGCTGCAGTGCGGGGTCGTACACGTTCGCGCTCCTTGGGTTGCCGGTGCCGGGTGAAAGCCTAGGCGCCAATCTCCTGAGCAACGGGCAGGGCGGTTACCCCAGATTCAGCGCGTGGCGGGGCGGGTGGCGGGTTGGAAGCGGAAGGAGAGCGCCTCCATCAGCGGCTTGTGCTGCGTCTTCTGGACGGCGGTGCACCACCACCTCGGGCCCTTCACGTATACACGAAGGGCCCGAGCGGTATGAGAGTTGGGGTCAGCACAGGTACTGTTGAGCGTGATCGCGACAGATACAGACGATGGGCTTCCCGCACCGGGCTGGTAGTCGGCTCTCATACCGCTGCTTCTTGGCTTCGCTGCCGAGGATCCCCGTATCCATGGACTGCGTCCGCACGGATCCGTCGAGGACAATGGCGCCGGCGTCGATCGCTGGTCCGATCTTGATCCGGTAACTCTTCGGCGCAAACCCCGGCCTTCAGGCCGGGGACAGCCGATCCTCGCACCGGAGCCGCGCAGCGGCGAGTTCGCCGCGTTGTCAGTGGTGGACACTATGTTGATCACATCAGCCGAGGGGGGTGTTCTCATGCTGTCGGGTCGCCGTTACCTGCTCGACCTCTCGCCCGAACAAGAGGAGATGTGCGAGGAGTTCGGCAACATCTGCCAGGTGGTATGGAACACCGCGCTTGAGCGGCGGCGCGAGTACCGGCGGCGGGGGGGCGTGGATGAACTACGTTCCGCAGGCCGCCGAGCTGGCCGACGCCAAGCGCGAGCACGAGTGGCTGTAGGCCGCGCCCTCGCACATCCTTCAGCAGACTCTGCGGGACCTGGATCGGGCGTGCCGGGATCACGGCACGTTCAGGGTCTGCTGGAGGTCCAAGGCGCGTTGGTCGCCGTCGTTCCGTTTCCCGGCCGGGAACGCCGTCACTGTGGAACGTCTCGGCCGCAAGTGGGGCCGGGCGAAGTTGCCCAAGCTGGGCTGGGTCCGCTTCCGCTGGTCGCGCCCCGTTGGCGGTGAGATCCGGTCCGCGAGCGTCAGCCGGAAGGCCGGACGCTGGTACGTCTCATTCCTCGTGGACGACGGCACGACCACGCCCGAACGGCATGCCATGCCGAACACGTCGGTAGGCATCGACCGGGGCGTCAAAACCGCTGCCGTTACCTCGGATGGGGACTTCCATGACCGGGAGTTCATCACCGCCGGCGAGGCCGGGCGGTTCCGACGTCTTCAGCAGCAGCTCGCCCGCACGAAGAAGGGCAGCGCCAACCGGGCCAAGGTCCGCGCCCGTATGAACCGGATCACGGGCCGTGTAACGGACCGGCGCGCGGACTTCTGCGCCCAGGTCGCCCAGCAGATCACCGCCAAGAACGCGGTTGTGGTCCTGGAAGACCTCAAGACCCGCAACATGTCCGCGTCCGCGTCCGGCGCCGTCGACGCACCCGGCACCCGCGTGTCCCAGAAATGGACCACGAGCCGCATGCTCACCCGCGAATTGACCGTCCCCTCCATCCCGCCCCAGGAGCCCCAGGACCTGCTCGACGACGACGATCGCCGGCGATTCCTCCCACGCTGCCTGACCGACGATGCCCTGCCGACGGACGTCCGCGACGACGGGGCGATCACCCTGCTGCTCGGCCTGTCCACCAAAAGTCCTTGCCCCCTGACGCCTGAACACCTCAAGTTCGGTGACAAGCACGCCCTCCTGTATCCCGCGATGGTCGGTGCGGACGAGATCCTCCAGGCCGATGCACGCCGCCCCCGCTGCCGCCAAAAGGAACACCGACTCCTGACCCGATGCGGTGCGCCGGAAGGGCGTGCCACTGCGATACAGGCGACGAGGTGGCTAGGTGACGGTGCCGGTCGGAACAGCCTGTTCCGACCAGATGATCTTGCCGGTCCTCGTGTAGCGGGTGCCCCAGCGGTGGGCGAGCTGGGCCACGATCAGCAAGCCCCGCCCTCCCTCGTCGGTGGTCCTGGCATGGCGCAGGCGTGGCGAGGTGCTACTGGTGTCGGAAACTTCGCAGATCAGGCCACGGTCCAGGATCAGGCGGAGACAGACCGGTCCGGTTGCGTGGCGGATGGCGTTGGTGACCAGTTCGCTGACGATGAGCTCGGTGGTGAACGTCAGTTCGGGTATGCCCCACGCCGTCAGCTGCTGGGCGGCGAGGGCGCGGGCGTGCGCGACAGTGGCCGGCTCGCTGGGCAGATCCCAGGAGACGACCCGGTCTCGGGGCAGGGCATGGGTCCGGGCGAGCAGCAGTGCCGCGTCGTCGGACGGCGGATTGGCCAGCAGGTCGTCGATCACCCTGCGGCCGCTCTCCTCCAGTGTCGGCCGGGACGCGGCGAGGACATTACCCAGCCGGGAGAGTCCGACGTCGATGTCCCGGTCGAAGGACTCGATGAGGCCGTCGGTATAGAGCGCGATGAGGCTGCCTTCGGCCAGTTCCATTTCGACGGACTGGAAGGGGAGGTACCCGAGGCCGAGTGGCGGTCCGGCGGGCAGGTCCACGATTTCGGCACCGCCGTCCGGACTGACGATCACCGGCGGGAGGTGACCTGCCCGGGCCAGCGTGCACCGCCTGCTGACCGGGTCGTAGACGGCGTACAGGCAGGTGGCTCCCATGAACGCGGTACCCGCGGCGGCGTCCTCGGCTGCCGTCGATCCGTCGCTGCCGTGGGCCCCCATGAGGCCGATGACCAGGTCGTCCAGATGCGCCAGCAGTTCGTCCGGAGAGTGGTCGAGGTTGGCGAGCGTGCGTACGGCAGTGCGCAGGCGTCCCATGGTCGCCGCCGCGTTGATGCCGTGACCGGCCACGTCCCCGACGACCAGCGCGACGCGTGCTCCGGAGAGCGGAATCACGTCGAACCAGTCGCCGCCCACACCAGTGGGGGCATCCGCCGGGAGATACCACGACGCCACCTCCAGAGCAGACCCTCCCGTCAGTTCCTGCGGCAGCAAGTAGTGCTGCATGGAGCGGGCGGCGGTGTGCTCGCGGGTGAAACGGCGCGCGTTGTCGATGCACACCGCGGCGCGGGAGACGAGTTCCTCGGCGAGACGTACGTCGTCCTCCTCGAAAGGGCCCAATCGCCGGGAACGGGCGAACGTCGCCGCGCCCAGGGTGACCCCGCGCGCCCGCACCGGAACCACCATCACCGATCGGATGTCGTAGTCACGGATGGAGGCGCCTGTCGACTCGTCCTCGGTCACCCACGGGCTGGTGGTCTGGTCCAGAGTCCGTTCCACGAGGGTTCTGCTCTCCAGCAGGCACCGGGTCACGGGCGAGGAAGGTGCGCGCCGAACCGCTTCTCCCACTGCCAGCGTCGCCTCGGGGCAGCCCTCACGCACCGACTGCTGCCCCGCGCGCCGGATGACGGGTGCCATACCGACCGGCCCGGGCGCCGGCTCCTCGCCTTTCGTGACCGAGTCCAAGAGGTCGACGGCGGCGAAGTCGGCGACGGACGGCACGGCGTTGTCGGCCAGTTCCTGTGCGGTCCGTGTCACGTCCAGGGTGCTGCCGATGCGGGCAGCGGCGTCGTTGAGCAGGGCCAGGCGTTCCTGGGCCCGCCAGCGCTCGGTGACGTCGATGACCATGTACCAGACACCTACGTTCCGGCCGTGGCGGTCCTTCATGGCGAAGAAGGAGGCAGAGATCGCGCGGTTGTGGTCGGGGTCGGTGTGGCTGGGGCCGCGGTACTCGTAGTCCATCACCGGATCGCCGGTCTCCAGAACCTCGCGCAGCTTCTCCTCGAGGGCCTCGGCCTCCGCCTTCGGCAGCACTTCCGTCATCCGTCGGCCCAGCCGCCGTTCGAGGGGGATCTCGCGGTCCAGTGGCTCGTTGACCCAGACGTACCGCAGGTCCGTGTCGAGGACTGCGATGCCGACCGGTGCGTGGGCGAGGAAGGGAGTGAGCACCAGCTGGCTCACTCCGCCGCCCGGCATCCGCCAGAAGGCCGTTTTCGGGGGTCGGCCGACGAACCTGCCGACGACCAGCGCGGCGACCGTGGCGACCAGGACGCCTGGAACCATTTCGTACACGCCCGACTCGAGAGGGCCGAGCAGCGGATTGATCTTCTTCCACAGCAGCACGGTTGCCGCACCCGACACGATCCCGGCCATGGCCCCGGCCCAGGTCATGCGCGGCCAGTACAGCGAGAGAAGGACGACCGGCCCGAAGGCGGCTCCGAAGCCTGCCCAGGCGTAGGCGACGATACCCAGCAGCCCGCCGCCCCTGAGCGCGATCACGAAGGCCACCACGGTCACGACGACGACAGCGGCGCGACCGACCCACACCAGTGCCCTGTCCGAGGCGCGCCGGTGGAGGCACGCGCGGTAGAAGTCCTCGGTGAGAGCGACGGACGACACGAGGAGCTGGCTGTCCGCGGTCGAGATGATCGCGGCCAGTACGGCGATCAGCATCACCCCGGCGCCCCACGGATCGAACAGTGTCCGGCTCAGGGTGATGTACACCGTCTGCGGGTCGTTGAGCGGCGCTCCGGTCCGCGCGATGCCCACCAGGCCGACGAGCGTGGCGCCGGCGAGCACGACGATGACCCACCCGGTTTCGATGCGGCGGGCTGTGGGGATGGCGCCAGTGCTGCGGATGCCCATGAAGCGGGCCAGGATGTGCGGCTGACCGAAATAGCCCAGACCCCAGGCGAGCAGGGAAGTGATCGCTACGACGCCGAGGGGCCCGCCCGCTGACCACCGTCCGTCCGTGAAGCCGACCTTGGCACCCATGTCCAGCAGGCTGGGTGTCTTGCTGTTGAGGGTGTCGCGCAGTGCCCTGAAGCCACCCAGTGCCCCGATGCCGACGAGGGGGAGCACGAGCAGGGCGAGGAACATCAGTGTGGCCTGCATGACGTGCGTGAGGCTGACGGCGAGGAAGCCGCCCAGGCACGAGTAGATGACGATCACCAGGGCGGTCAAGGCGACTCCGAGCCCGAACCTGACATCGAAGATTTGCTGGAACAGCAGCCCGCCGGCCACCAGCCCACTCGCGACGTAGACGGTGAAGAACACAAGCGTGACCACCGCCGAGACCATCCGCAGCATCCCGGTGCGGTCCTCGAACCGTTCCTCCAGATAGGCCGACAGGCTCACGGCGTTCCCCGCACGCTCGGTATAGGTGCGCAGCCTCGGCGCAACGAGCAGCCAGTTGAGGTAGGTACCGACCACCAGACCGGCCGCGATCCAGCTGGCGCCGACACCGGCCGCGTACACCGCTCCGGGAAACGCAAGAAACAGCCAGCCGGACATGTCGCTGGCCCCTGCGGACAGGGCGGCAACAAACGCGCTGAGCCTGCGGCCCCCCAGAGCGAAGTCGGCGAAGGTACGAGTGCGACTGCACGCCCAGACACCTGTCCCGACCATGACGGCCACATACACGAAGAACGTGACCACGATCGGCGCACTCAAGTCGAACATACTGCCCTCACCTGCATGGTTTCCGGGCACGGGCGCCACTGTCACACGCCTGACAGCTCATAGCTCCTACTAGATAAATGTACCGATTTTGGTCACTGTGGATCGGAAACACCGCGCGCGCGGGGGCTCACCCGCTCACTGCGGGGGCCTGCCCCATCGGGCTTGGGCAACCCGATCAGGAGCAGCGTCACGTCGTCGTCATGCTTGGCCGTCTCCGGAATGAGGGTTCTGATCAACCGGTCAGCGGCGTGATCGAGGCTCTCCGCATCCAGGGGAGCGCCCTTCAGCGCGTCGTTGAGAGTGTGGGCGAGGATGTCGATCTGGGCCTCGATGTCAGTGCCTGGTCTCTCGACCAGTCCGTCGGTGTAGAGCGCGAGAGTGCTGCCCGGTGGCAGCGGCTGCGTCGTCTGCCGGAACGGCACGCCGCCGCAGCACGAATCGTTGACGCCCAGCGGCACACCGACCGGTGCCTGCAGCAGGCGGGCAGGCCCGTCCGGGGGCAGGACGATGACCGGGAGGTGTCCCGCCGAGCACAGGGTGACCTCATGGCCGCTCTGGTCCACCACCAGGTAGACGCAGGTGACGAGCTGGTCCGCCAGGTCGCTGACGAACGCGTCCAGCCCGGTCATCAGCTCACCGGGAGGTATGCCCATGCGGGCCAGCGCGTGGGAGGCGGCGCGCAACTGACCCATGACGGCCGCTGCCTCCAGCCCGCGGCCCATCACGTCGCCGACGACGATGCCGGTGCGGTCCTGGTCCAGGGGAATGACGTCGAACCAGTCCCCGCCGACTCCGGGGTCCTGGACAGACGCCAGGTACCGGTGGGCGCTGAACAGGTGCGGCAGACGGGACGGCTCACCCATGAGACTGTGCTGCAGGGTGTGGGCAATTCGTCGGTGCTCCTCGTAGCGCTCGGCGCGTTCGGCCTCGACATGCCTGCGTTCGGTGATGTCCCTCACGGACAGGAACACCAACGTCCCCTCGTCGGCCTGGAGCCTGCTCAGGCTCACCTCGATGGGGAACTCACTGCCGTCGCTGTGCAGCCCGTACAGGCCCCGGTCCAGGACGATCGGCTTCGGGTCCGCCTGCCGCAGGTAGGCGCCGAGGAAGGCGCTGTGCCGTCGACGCCGCGAGACGGGAACCAGATCGATGACCTGGGTGCCGACGAGGTCGGCCGGCGTATGTCCGAACAATCGTTGCACCTGCGCGTTGGCCCTGGCGATGGTGCCGTGGCCGTCCGTGATCAGGGTGGCGTCAGGCGCGGATTCCAGCAGCGCCAGGAAGCGCTGGTGAGCGCGCCGGACCTCGTGCTGGGCCGCGACTCGTTCGGTGATGTCGGTGACCACGCCACCTATGGCGTAGGGCTTGCCGGACGACGTGGTGAGCGGGAACAGACTGGTGAGGAGGTCCCGCGGGCCTCCCGGCAGGGTGAGCAGCTCCTCCCGCTGTACGGGGGTACCTCCTGCCAGCATGGCGAGGTCTGCGGTCCGCGCCTGACGCGCGAGGTCGGGCGGCATGACATCCCGGTCCCGGCGGCCCAGTACCCGCTCACGGGACAGGCCAAGGCTCTCCTCGAACGTCGTGTTGACCGCCAGGAAGCGCCCCTCCAGGTCCTTGATGAACACCACCGCGGGTGTGTGGTCCATGAACGCCTGGAGCAGTTCGTTCTGCCGCACCTGCCACTCCGCACGGGCGTGCGCCACCTCGATACGGCGACCAACGACCAAGACCCAGAAGATGACCGCGGTGAACACGACCACATGCCCACACACCAGCAGCGCGGTACCCAGACGTGTCCCGAACAGTGCCGCGTCCTCACCGGCCAGGACGAGCCGGCCCAGCAGCGGCGGTACGACCAGGACGGTGGTGAACAGGCGGCGCCCCAGCGCCCCCGTCGTACCCGCGTTCATCAGCAGTCCGGCGGGACCCTGGTCCGGCCGGGTGAGGAAGGCGGCGATGCCCAGCAGCACCAGAGCCAGGCCGGTGTACAGGGCCATGCCTTTGTAGGCGCCGAACCGCTCCAGTTCAGGGACGGCGTACGCGAACCCGTACAGGCGCAGCATTCCCAGCGTGAGAACGGCCAGGCCCGGGACCTGACTCGTCCAGGCGGGAAGCCGACACGAGCTCGCGCACAGGGCTGCCACGCCCCCGATCATCAGTGCCGCGGCCGTGTTCGGTGCCATCCGTCCAGGCACCTCTGTCGCCACCCGCACCGTGTCGTCCCTGAAGAGCAGTTCATCGATGCCCAGGCCCACCCCGGTCACGTACTCCACAACGGTGAGCCCGCCGATCCAGGCCGCCAGGGCTGCGGCCCCACGGGCGGCGATCATCCACGGCGTGGCGCATCTGCGAGCCACCAGAAACAGGGAGATTCCGAGTGCCAACAGCGCCACGGCGGTGTTTGCGTTCATGGTCGCGCCGGCACCGGGCCCGCGTCTCAGGACGTCGATGCCGAAGACCCAGCCGGACAGACCGGCCGCGCCCAGCACAGCGGCCACAACGGCGGCGCCCTGAGCCACGACTCGAGCAGCGTCCAAGGCGGACTGCTGGTACGGCAGGTCCGCGGCCTGCTCTGCTCCGAGCGCGCCGAGCAACTCGGGCGCCTGCTGCTCTTCCGTCACGGAACACTCGTCTAGGTGGATGAACGACTGAATCGTCACTCACACCCTAAGTACTTTGACCGCTCAGCGCCCTGGTCTGTGTGCCCCTGCCCTCCCCCGGTCCTGCCCGGGACCGACTCCGTCAGCCGGTACGGCTTGACGCCGCTCTCGAGCCTGGCATTCCGGCTTCGTCGGACACTGTGACCGTCGCCCACGAGGCGCTCCAACGGCCCGGCGGCCGTGACGCGACCTCTCGGGTCCTCGATGAGTCACCCGCGATCCGCACGCCTCGTCATGGTGGTCCCACGTCGGGGCGGCCCGTGAATGATCTTCCGTGAGCCAGGGTGACAACGCATCGGTGCCCGCTCGTCCACTGGTCGGTGACGCTGAGGTCAGGGTCCTCCGCCACCCTGCGGAGGGCTTCTCGTCCGAGCCGCGCCCAGGGAAAGGGAGGCTGGTTGGGACGCCTTACGGCACACCCACCCATACCTGTGCGACGCCAGCAGACAGCGGGCCGTCACCGTCGAACGCCAGACCGTCCAGGCCGAGCACGAGCACCGGGAGCAGGCCCAGGCTGTGCCCGAGCAGAGGCCGGCGGCCGGCGCTCACGCTTCCGCACCTGACCGGGCAAGCCCTCTCCCCCAGCAGCGCGGGCAAGTGTGGCTGAGCGCTTCAGCCGGCGGGTTCTCTCCCAGCACGATCACCGCGGTTCTCTCACCGCGAGCGAACCGCTCGCCTGCCTCGTACCGCAGCTTCTTGCCGGCCGGTCCGATGTGGATGTGGGTGTCCAGCTGCGGCTCAGCCACCCGCAACCGCCCCGGCTCCATGAGTCATCGCCGGCTCCGCTGTCGTTGCTGGCCGTTCTGTTCAGATCTCCGCGACGTCGCGAGCTCCGGCACCGCATCGACCACGTTGCCGTCGGTCGAGGACGGGCCGCGCCGACCGTCAGCTCCGCCTCGCGCCCTCCCGCAGCCGACTCCTTCGCTGTCCGACACCGGTGACTTGCCGCAGCCCTCCTGCGCTTCAGCAGCTTGGTCCTTCCCTGGAGCAGACGCTCTGCGGGCAAGGAGTACCGAAACGCGGAAAACGTACGGCCGACATGCCGCGCATGGCGTAATGAACCGCTCCGGCGGCTTCCCAGGTCACGTTGTGCGGAGGCGGTGACCAGCGTGGACACAGGAAGGTAGGTGGGAAACCCGGCCATGGGCACGGAGAGCATTGACCGATCGGAGGGTTTCGGCGAGCGGCTGCTCGGCCTGCTGCTGGACAGAGCGCGGCTCCTGCCGCCCCAGATGATCGCTCCACTCATCGCGGAGGGGGTGGCCAGGATCGGCGGTCGTGACGTCTCCATCCTGCTCCAGGACTACGCGCAGGAGTTGTTGGTGCCGCTGCCGGGCACGAAACTGCATGTGGCCCAGCCGGAGCCGGTGACCGACTCCCCCGCCGGGCGGGCCTTCCTGCGCGGGGACAGGGTCGAGGTTCCGCAGGCCAGCGGCGGCGTCCGGATTTACCTGCCACTGCTGGACGGCAGTGACCAGGTGGGCGTAATGGCCCTCACACTGGACACAGTCGGCGACGACGACCGGCGCCTGCTGCACAGGCTCGCCAGCCTGGTCGCCGACATGCTGGTCACCAAGAACGCATACACCGACCAGTTCTTCCAGACCCGGCGTCGGGAGCCGATGAGCGTGTCCGCAGAGATCCAGTGGAGCCTGCTGCCGCCGCTGACGATGTCCGTGCCCCAGGTCAAGGTGGCCGGAGCCCTGGAGCCCGCCTACCGCGTCGCCGGCGACAGCTTCGATTACGCCCTCAACGGCAACATCCTGCACATGGCCGTCATTGATGCGATGGGCCACGGCTTGGACGCCGCCACAATGGCGACCGTGGCCATCGGCGCCTACCGGCATGCCCGACGCGTGTTCATCAGCCTGGACGAAAAGTACGCGTTCATGGATGATGCCATTTCCCGGCAGTTCGGGCCCGACCACTTCGTCACGGCGCAATTGATGCACCTGAACATCTCCACCGGTGAGATGGAGCTGGTCAACGCAGGTCACCCCGCGCCGCTGCTGATCCGCGGCGGCCGGGTCGTGCAGCAGCTGGAGAGCGCGACGACGCTGCCCGTCGGCTTCGGTGGTGAAATGCCCCGAGTCAGGGAGCACGTGCTCGAGCCAGGCGACCGGGTGCTCTGCTACACCGACGGCATCATCGACGAGCATGTCGCCAGCGGGGAGCCGTTTGGCGAGGAACGCCTCATCCGCTGCGTCAACCGCCTGGGGGAAGACCCGTCAGAGGGCATGCGGGCGGATCTGCGCCGGCTCTCCCACACCCTGAAGAGCGAGCGGGGCGGGCGCACCACCGACGACGCCACCCTTTTCATGATCGAGTGGAACGGGGGCACCGCCGACCACCTCGCGACCCTCGACTGAGCGTCTCGACGTCGACCGAGTCCGCGCCCGACACCGCCGCCCACGTCGACGACGATCCGTCTGCCAGCGGCGCCGCCTGGCGACGGGGTGGCCTCTCGTGCCAGAGCTCAGGCAACGCCAGGGGCCGGTGAGGGGCAGCAGCCACCAGACCCCCAACACCAACGTGAACCGTCTGCGGGCCCGAGGTGGCGAGAAGCAACTGCCGGCCACCGCCTGCAGATCGACGTGAAGTTCATCGAGCCGCTCGCCTCGATGCCGCAGGGGCGCCGGGGCGGCCGCAACAAGTACTTCCAGTTCACCGCGATCGACGACTGCACCCGCCTGCGCGTCCTGCGGAACCCGACGCTGAACCAGTCACCGCCATCCAGTTCCTCCACTACGTGCTGCAGCGTCTGCCGTTCCAGGTCGAGGCCATCCAGACCGACAGCGGCGCCGAGTTCCAGTCCGCCTTCCACTGGCACGTGCTCGACAAGGGCATCGCCCACACCTGCATCAAGCCGCGGACGCCGCGTCTGAACGGGGAGGTCGAACGCTCCCAACGCATCGACGCCGAGGAGTTCTACCGGCTTCTCGACGGCGTCATCATCGACGATGCCGAGGTCTTCAACGACAAGCTGCGCGAGTGGGAGGACTACTACAACTACCATCGCCCCCACGGCGGTCTCGGCGGCCAGACTCCCTATGAGCGCCTCAAGCAGAAGACCGCGGCCCAGGCGTAATCGGTGATCGTCAGTGGCACAAGGCCCACAGGGTGCCGTCGCCGACGGAGTAGCAGTCGTGGAAGTAGCGCACCCCGTGGGTGCGGTGACAGGTCGCGGGGTGCCGCTCGCGGTGACCAACAGGAGCGCCCAGCATGATCCGGCCGTGGGGTGGATGCCGAGTAGTCCAAACTCGTCGAGAGCGAACACCCGGGCAGGCAACCGCCCCAGCACGTGCTCGATGCGGTCGAGCCTGGCGTCGCGGTCGGGGTCGGTTGACTCCTTCCAGGTCTTGGTGCACTGGAAGGTGATGCCGCGGCGGACGAGCAGGCTCCGTAATGCCTCGCGGCCAATGGGGATCACTCGGTCGTACACTTTCCGTAGGTATGCATTGAGTTTGCGGATGGACCAGCGAGTGAAGGGCTGACCGAGCGTGGTCCGGCGGGTGGTCGCCGTCTGGACGACGAAGTCCTCGTCGTCGGGCTGGAGCAGTTTGGCCAACACCGGGACGCGGTTCCCGCCGGCCGAGGTCAGCGGCACCATCGCGCGCCGATACCGCACCGAACTGGTGCTGCCCCGGCGCACGATCTGCTGCAGCTTCTGCCCTTCCTGGTCGATCAACCTGCGCACACGGACAGGCTCAACCACCACACCTCCAGCGATCAGACCGGACGTCACCGCACATCCAGCCGCTGGAACCGTCACCCCGGCGAACCCTCCCGGTCAGAGCACTGGCGACCACCTGAATGTGCGGCGCACCCTACTCCTCGTACCACTCGGGCTGGCTCTTGAAGTCGTGCGTGCCGCTGACCACGCGGAGTCCGCCGCCGTTGGGCCTGATAGCGACGAGGCGGTTGGCGGGGTGGGTGAACTGGTCGTTCGTCGGGTCGAGTGCGAACATGATCCAGTCGCCGTCCGGTGACCAGGTCGGCTCGATCGGGAAACCGCCCTTGGGGTCGGGGAAGACACGGGTCAGATGGCTGCCGTCGGGGTCGACCGTCCAGATCGCCCCGCTGGGCTGCAGCCGTTCGCCGGCGAACAGGATGCGGGAGCCGTCAGGTGACCACCGCGCCCACCAGTTGGGGGGCACCGCGTCGGTGGTGATCCGGTGCGGGTCGGAGCCGTCGGTGTTCACCACCCATAGGGAGCCGCCGAGGTCGGCGGGGCCGTCGTCTTCGCTGCGCGCGGCCCGGTAGAACACCAACTGCTTTCCGTCGGGTGAGAAGTCGAGCGGCATGTCGTGGGCTGACCCGGGACGGGTGGTCACCCGAACGAGGTCGGTACCGTCGGGATAGCTCGCCGTGTAGATCCCGGTCCGGTCCGGGTCGGCGAAGTCCCAGCCTTCGTATGCGATCCGGTGTCCGTCCGGGGACCATGCCTGCGGGACCAGGTTCAGTGTCGGGTCGGTCAGTGTGAGCTTCCGGTAGCCGGTTCCGTCGATGCTGACGGTGCCGCCGGTGACGGGCAGTTCGGCTGGCACCAGCGGCGGGGGCGGTGGCGCGGCTGGCCGGTGAGCCGCACAACCGGCCGGCGCTGTGGGCGTACGAGGCGGCTCTTGGCGGGGACCAGGTCGGCGGCCAGTCAGCTGCCATAGCCGCTCCACCACAGGTCGGCCAAGCAAACGCCCACAGAAGACCTAAGCCTCCCAAGCTGGGAGCGCGTTCGGTAGTTCTGTGAAGCTCCCCGCCACAGCCACCTGCTAGGTCACCCCCCTCCGGGACCTTCCGGGAGGGGGGTGTCCTCGTGTCGGCTACGTCGACCGATACGTCAACGGCTGTCGCGGCTACGCCGTCTCGCCGGCCTTGCGGTGGTCGATGACGCTGTCAGGGCCGGGAGACATGATCGTCTCATGACCGTCCTCGGTCCTCACCCTGTACGGCGGTGTACCCTCCGGCCCAAGAACTTCGACGATCTCCACCACGTGATCCTGCTGCCCGACAACGCGTCCATGGACGACGAGCCGATCCCCCTTGCTGGCGTGCATACGGTTCTCCCTCATGTAGAGACGTGGGCTACTCCGACACCCACCGTGATGCCCGTAGCAACGAATGTCGGGATTTCCACAACAAGATCACCTACATGGACGGCTCGCCCTAGCCTGTAGGGCGCTCGCCCGAGAGCCTTTCGGGCTCGGTCCCGGCTCCTCGGCTGGTGAGTTCGAGGGAGGAGGGGGAGTGTCTAACTGCGTGACAACGCCGACGTATCCTCGGCGAAGGTCCAGCGCCCACCGAAGTTGCTTCGGGACGAAGAGGCCGCCGTGCCACAGCCGTGCCAGATGTAGCGGTCCACCAGGCGACTGGCGGTGATCCAAAAGAGAGACCCCAGACGCGGCAGGGAAGCAGTCGCCGAAAGCGTCCAGAGCAGCGCCATGGCTCCCAGGAGCAGGGAGGGCCTGTGGAACCAGATGTTCATATGTCTGTTGTAGGCGATCAGGATGATCCGTTCGGGATCTTCCGGCCGATACAGAAGCTCCACCCTGTCATCCTCTGACAGTGGGCTGCCTACCGCTCGTGCTCCGCCCTCACCCACGACCTCCCTGCCGCCATGCACCGCATAGCGGACCTGGGGCTAGCGCTGGGCGTCCCCGTCACCGTCCGTCGATTCTCGAATGCCGACGACACCTGAACTGTCCGCGGGTTCACAGCGGACCGGGGGGCCAAATGACGGCGCAGCACCGCGTTCTCGTACCGCAACCGCAACACGAACATCTCGGTGTCCTTTGCCGCCTCACTGAGGAGCCGTACAAGAGGCGGCGGCCCCTGCCCCGCGTCGAGGCGCGTAGGGAGAATCGGCTTTGCGCATCTCGCGCGGAGCGCCTCGTCTGGCCTCGCGAGCCGTAGACCCCGGCGCTGGCAGATCTTCCTGCGCGGCCGACGAAATCCCAGGTCAGGCAGACATCTGGTCATGTGTCAGGTGGCGCAACACTTCAGCAACACCGCTTTCCCTACCAGATAGATATGGTCCCAAGCATGTCAGCCACCGACCGCGTCCGAGACCACGCCGGCCAGGGCGCGACCACCGTCGCCGCCCACCGAGCGCGGCGGCGGCTGCGTGCGGACCGGGCACGCCAGCTCGCCGACCTGCTCCGCCACCAGCTCCTGGCCGGAGGGTTCCCGGACGGCGCGCTTCCTCACGAGACGACCCTCGCCACGGACTACAGCGCCTCCCGCAACACCGTTCGCCAGGCCCTCGACCTGCTGCGCGCCGAGGGCCTGGTGGAACGCCTCCCCGGCGTCGGCACGGTCGTCGTGGCCCAGAAGTACCCCCACGGACTCGACCGCCTGATGGGCCTCGCGGAAACCCTGCGCGAACACGGCCGTGTCACCAACGAGGTGCGCACCGTGGGCCCCGTCCCCGCCCCGGCCCCGGTGGCCGACCGCCTGCACCTCCCACCCGGCACCGACGTCCTCTACATCGAACGTCTGCGCCGGCTGAACGGCCTTCCCCTGTCCCTCGACCTGACCTACATTCCTCTGGACCTCGGCACCGCCCTGCTCGGCGAGGACCTGGAGAACACCGACATCTTCCGGCTCCTGGAGTCCCTCACGGGCCGGCGTCTCGGCCACGCCGAGATCAGCCTCGAAGCGGTCAACGCGGACGCCCACTCCGCCGCCGTACTTCAGGCACCGCGCGGTGCGGCCGTCCTGATGCTGGAACGCCTCACGTACCTCGCCGACGGGCGACCCGTCGACCTGGAGTTCATCCGCTTCCGCGGCGACCGCATCTCGATGAGCGGTCTGCTGCACCGGTCCCTGTAAACACCCCTCCCACGCACATTCCCGGAGACAGCCATGCCCTTGGCGCACCAGCGGGCCGACGTGCCCGTGACCATCGACGAGTCGAAGTGCATCGACGGCTGCACGCTCTGCGTGGACATGTGCCCGCTGGACTCCCTCGCCATCGACGACAGCACCGGCAAGGCGTACATGCACGTCGACGAGTGCTGGTACTGCGGCCCGTGCGCGGCCCGCTGTCCCACCGGAGCCGTCACGGTCAACATGCCCTACCTGCTCCGGTGAAAGGCCACACCCCTATGAAACGCACAGCAGTCGCCACAGCCGCCGCCCTGCTCCTCGCGCCGCTCACCGCCTGCGGTGGCAACGCCGCGGCCGGAGGTTCCGGCTCCACCGTCACGGTCACCGTCGGCTACCAGTCCAAGACCATCAACACCGTCACCGCGGGAACGCTCCTGCGCTCCCTCGGCTACTTCGAGAAGCAGCTGAACTCCCTCGGCGACGGCCGCACCTACAAGGTCGACTGGCAGGACTACGCCACCGGCGCCCCCATCACCGCGCAGATGACCGCCGGAAAGATCGACATCGGCTCGATGGGCGACTTCCCCCTGCTCATCAACGCCGCCCGCGGCAAGCAGCTGAACCGCCCCACCCACCTGATCTCCGTCACCGGCTACAACCTCCGCGGCGGCCTCAACACCATCGTCACCGCACCCGACTCCAAGCTCACCTCCCTGAAGGACCTGAAGGGCAAGAAGGTCTCCACGAGCGTCGGCTCCGCCGCAGACGGCACACTCGTACGAGCCCTGCAACGCACCGGCATCGACCCGAACGACGGCATCGAGAAGCTCAACCAACAGCCCGCCGTCGGCGCGTCGGCCCTGGCCGCGGGCAGCACGGACGCGCTCTCGCAGTTCGTCGCCTGGCCCGGTCTGCTCGCCTACCAGGGCAAGGCGAAGGCCCTGTACGACGGCGCCCAGCTGAACCTGCCCACCTTCCACGGCGTCACCGCCCGCGAAGACTTCGCCAAGAACAGCCCTGCCGTGCTGGAGGCCTTCCTCAAAGCTCAGGCACAGGCCACCGACTACCTCGACGCCCATCCCGTGACCGCCGCCGAGAAAGTCGCGAAGGCCACCGGCCTGCCCGCCGAGGTCGTCTACCTCTACAACGGCGCCCACGGCATCTCCACCTTCGACCCGGCCGTCAAGCGGCAGCTCGTCTCCGCGCTCAAGCAGGACGTCTCGGTCCTGAAGGCGGCTAAGCTGACCGGCGACATCGACGTGGACGCCTTCGTCGACGACCAGTACGTGAAGAAGGCCCTCGGGGCGTCGTACGCCAAGCAGCTCACCGCTACTCCCCCGGCTGCCGCGAGCGAGGCATGGCCGAAGGGCGCCGAGGAGACCAAGGCCTTCAAGTCCCCGGCGGAGCTCCTGAAGTACGTGGCCGCCCACCGCGACGGCATCCGCGCCGCCTACGTCCCCGACGCCACCACCGGCACCCTGTGGTTCGCCGACAAGGCGGTGTGGGTGGCCGACGGAGACCAGCTCCTGCCGTTCGTCGCCCCGGCGACCGCGCAGGCGTACGTCTCCGCGCACGGCGGCGCCCGCGTCATCACATACGCCGACGCGCTGGAGCGTGCCGCATGAGCCGGTCCGCGCCGCGAGCAGGCCGGTACCGGCGGCCGTTCCCGCCGATCGGCCGGTACGCGCTGCGGGTCGCCGCCCTCGCGGCCGCCCTCGGCCTCTGGCAGCTCCTGACCGGCCTGGACATCGACCTGTGGCTGCGCTTCTCGCAGTTCCCCACGGTCACCGACGTCGCCCACGCCTTCGCCGACCGCCTCTCGGGGGCGGACTACTGGACGGACCTCACCGACAGCCTCACCCGCATCCTCACCGGCTTCCTGCTGGCTGCGGTGGTGGGCGTAGCGGTGGGCGTGCTCGTGGCCCGTTCCCGGCTCGCCGAGGACCTGCTGGGCCCGCTGCTGGAAGTGGTCCGCCCGATCCCGGCGATCGCCCTGGTCCCCGTCGCGATCCTCCTCTTCCCCTCCAACGAACAGGGCATCGTCTTCATCACCTTCACCGCCGCCTTCTTCCCGATCCTGGTCTCCACCCGGCACGCCGTCCGCGCGCTGACCCCCGTGTGGGAAGAGGCCGTGCTCACGATGGGCGGCGGCCGGTGGCGGATTCTCGGCTCAGTCGTCCTGCCGGGCGCACTGCCCGGCATCTTCGGCGGGCTGTCGGTCGGCCTCGGCGTCTCGTGGATCTGTGTGATCTCCGCCGAGATGATCTCCGGCCAGTACGGCGTCGGCTACCGCACCTGGCAGGACTACACGATCGTCAACTACCCCGGCGTCTTCGTCGGCATGGTCACGATCGGCGTCCTGGGCTGGCTCACCTCCACCGCGGTGGAACTCCTGGGCCGACGCCTGACCCGGTGGCTGCCGCGTACCTCGTACGTCCCCGCAGCCCGGCCGGCGGCACCGCGCGCCCCCGCGCCCGCCCGGCCGGCCCCCACCGCCGCGCAAAGCGACCAGCCCTCCGACACCGAGGAGGCACGAGATGAGCACCTCGTCTGACACCAAGCCCGACCTCCGTACGGTGGACAACGCCCCGTCCCCCGTACGCGGCACCCGGCTCACCCTCCGCGCCGCCACGCTCGGCCGCCCCGACGCCCCCGTCCTGGATGGCGTCGACCTGGACATCACGCCGGGCGAGATCCTCACCGTCGTCGGCAGGTCCGGCTGCGGCAAGTCGACCCTGCTGCGCACCCTGGCGGGCCTGCTGCCCCCGCTCGCCGGAGAGATCAGCCAGGACGGGCAGTCCCTGGCCGGCCCCACCGCCGAACGCGCTCTGGTCTTCCAGGAGGACGCCCTCCTCCCCTGGCGCACCCTGCGCGCCAACGTGGAACTCCCGCTGGCCATACGGGGGTTGTCGCGTGCGGAACGTCGCACTCAGGCGGAGGCGTGGCTGGCCCGGGTCGGACTCGGCGAGCAGGCCCGGCAGTTGCCGCACCGCGTTTCCGGCGGGCAGCGACAGCGCGCCCAGCTGGCCCGCGCCCTCGCGGGAGCGCCCCACGCCGTCCTCATGGACGAGCCGTTCGGTGCGCTCGACGCCCAGACCCGCGCCGGCATGCAGGACCTGCTGGTCGAGGCGCTGCACGGCACGGGCGCGACCGTCGTCTTCGTCACCCACGACGTGGACGAGGCCCTGTTCCTCGGCGACCGCGTGGCCCTGCTCGGCGCAGGCCGCCTCATCTCCGTACGAGAAGTGCCGCGCCCGCGCGAGCGCGCCGCCCATGACAATCCGGCGCGCATCGTCCTGCGGCGCGCAGTCCTCACGTCACTCGGTTCTTGAAAGGCACCCCGGTGGACACCCCCCTGCAGATCCCGGCCCTCACCGACGCCGATGAGATGAGCTGCGACGTCCTCGTCATCGGCGGCGGCACCGCCGGCACCATGGCCGCGCTCACCGCAGCCGAGCACGGCGCGAGCGTGCTCCTTCTGGAGAAGGCCCACGTCCGCCACTCCGGCGCGCTCGCCATGGGCATGGACGGCGTCAACAACGCGGTCATCCCCGGCCGCGCCGAGCCCGACGACTACGTCGCCGAGATCACCCGCGCCAACGACGGCATCGTCGACCAGTCCACCGTCCGCCAGACCGCCACGCGCGGCTTCGCCATGGTGCGGCGCCTGGAGTCGTACGGCGTGAAGTTCGAGAAGGACGAACACGGCGACTACGCGGTCCGCCAGGTCCACCGCTCCGGCTCCTACGTGCTGCCGATGCCGGAGGGCAAGGACGTCAAGAAGGTCCTGTACCGGCAGTTGCGGCGGCGTGAGATGCGAGAGCGGATCCGGATCGAGAACCGGGTGATGCCGGTGCGTGTGCTGACGACAAAGGGACGGGCCGTCGGAGCGGTGGGCTTTCACACCCGCACGGGCGCCTTCGTCACCATCCGCGCGGGCGCCGTGATCCTGGCGACCGGCGCCTGCGGCCGCCTCGGGCTGCCCGCCTCCGGCTATCTCTACGGAACCTACGAGAACCCGACCAACGCGGGCGACGGCTACGCGATGGCCTACCACGCGGGCGCCGAACTCACCGGCATCGAATGCTTCCAGATCAACCCACTGATCAAGGACTACAACGGCCCCGCCTGCGCCTACGTCGCCAACCCCTTCGGCGGCTACCAGGTCAACCGGCACGGCGAACGCTTCGTCGACTCCGACTACTGGTCGGGGCAGATGATGGCGGAGTTCGCGGCGGAGGTGGCCAGCGACCGCGGCCCGGTGTACCTGAAGCTGAGCCACCTCCCGGAGGAGTCGATCTCCGCGCTGGAGTCGATCCTGCACTCCACCGAGCGCCCGACCCGCGGCTCCTTCCACTCCGGCCGCGGGCACGACTACCGCACCCACGACATCGAGATGCACATCTCCGAAATCGGCCTGTGCGGCGGCCACTCCGCCTCGGGCGTACGGGTCGACGACCACGCCCGCACGACCGTCCCCCGGTTGTACGCGGCCGGGGACCTGGCCTGCGTGCCGCACAACTACATGATCGGTGCATTCGTCTTCGGTGACCTCGCGGGCGCGGACGCCGCCCAGTACAAGGCGTACGAAGGGGAGTTGCCCGCCGAACAGCTCCACGAGGCGCACGAGCTGATCTACCGCCCGCTGCGCAACCCGGACGGCCCGCCTCAGGCCCAGGTGGAATACAAACTGCGCCGCTTCGTCAACGACTACGTCGCCCCGCCGAAATCCGGCGCCCGTCTCTCCCTCGCCCTGGAGGCCTTCGAGCGGATGCACACCGACATCGCCGCGATGGGCGCCCGCACACCGCACGAACTCATGCGCTGCGCCGAGGCCTCCTTCATCCGCGACTGCGCGGAGATGGCCGCACGCGCATCGCTGGCCCGCACGGAGTCTCGCTGGGGCCTCTACCACGACCGCATCGACCACCCACGGCGCGACGACACGTCCTGGTTCCACCACCTCGACCTGTACAAGTCCCCTTCTGGCGCAATGCAGTTCACGGCCCGTCCTGTCGCTCCCTACCTGGTCCCGGTCGACGGCTTCACCCCGACCGGCGGCCCCTCCCGGCACCTCGGCGAGATCCACCCGGAACATGTGGCGACGGCAGGGGCCAGGGAAGCGGCGCCGGTGGCGCTGCGGCAGGAACTCACCATGGCCGACACGGCCGCCCAGCCCCGTGCCGAAGCGGACGCGCCGGCCACACCTCGCCTGCTCGAACTCCTCTCTCTCGCGGAGGACGACCTTGATCTCTCCGTGCTCGCCGACTACTTGACGGACCCCGACCCCACCGTGCGCCGGACCGCCGTCACGATCCTGACGGAGAGCGTGCCGCCGGGCACCGGACCGGCACTGGCCGCGGCGCTCACCGACACCGACGCCGGCGTCCGAGCCGCCGCAGTCGCCTCACTGCGCGAACTGGTCGAGACGCTGGTCCCAGAACCGGCCCTGCGCGACGGTCTCACCGCCGCCCTGTCCGAGGCCGACCCCGCCGTCCGCGCCGCCACACTGGACGTGCTGCGCGCCCTACGGCTTGGTGACGCCGAGTTGTTCGCGCACTCCCTGTCGGACTCCGACACCGCCGTACGCATCGCGGCCGTGCGCGCGCTCGTGTCGGTCGACGCCGGCGCAGAGCTGGCCCGCGCGGCGGCCGTCGATCCGTCCCGCGAGGTCCGCGTCACCATCGCCAAGGCCCTGGCCACCCTGGGCACAGGCTCGGGCATGGCCTACTCGGCCCTCGCCGGGCTCGTCGACGATCCCGACGCCCTGGTGCGTGGGGCAGCCTACGAGGCTCTGGGCACGACGGGCTGCCCAGCCGCCCTGGCCACACGCGCCGAGGCCGCCCTGTCAGACCTGGCCTGGCAGGTACGGGCCGGCGCCGCCACCGCTCTGTCCGTCGCGGACTCCGACCTGGCCGTGCCGGCCCTCGCCAAGGCCCTCACCGACCTGAACGCCGACGTCCGCAAGGCAGCCGTCCTGGCCCTGACCCGGCACCGTGCCGTCGAGGACGCCCGAGCCGCCCTGGCCATCGCGACGACGGACCGGGACGCGGACGTCAGGGCCTATGCGGCGCGGGCACTGTGACCGCGAGCTACCGTGCGGCCAGGAGGCGGCCCGTATTCCGCCGGACGCGTGGACACGTGAGGGGGCGTCCGAGCGTGGCCGCAGCATCGCCGTGCGCGCTGCCAAGGTGGGCCATCGCGTCGTCGGCTACGACGTGGACCCGCGGCGCGGGCCGCGACCTGTCGGCCGACCCGCATGGCTTCAGGATGGGATCACCGATCGACCGAGTGCCGTCGATCCGGATCGGAGGCTGACCAGCCAGGGAAGGGGCGAGCCGCGGGTTACGACGGAGCTCCGTCACGGGGGTGAAGGAGCATGTAGGTGTTCTCCAACTCGTCCTGTACGACATGGGCCTCGCCCGAGACCGTTCGCACGACAAGGTCTTCTTCCAGGGTACGGACCCGGTACTCCCAGCCTCGTGGAAGCCGAAGCCGTTGGCCGAGTGTGGCCAGGGAGTCCAGCGTCTGGCTGTCGTCCACGGTGTGGGAGTACGCCTGCAGGATGTAGGTGCGATCGCCCGGGGCGACCAGTGCGTACACCGGCTTCTTGCGGGACAGGACGTATTCGGTGTCGCGTTTCACTGTGGTATCGACGTAGAACGTCTTGGCCGCTGCCCCGGTGGGGTCGATCGCCGGGGGGATGCGGACCTCGGCCACGCAGCGGGCCTCAAGACTGTCGAACGTCGCGATGTCCCCCCACGCGAACGCCGTGACCTCGTCAATCGTCCAGAAGCGAGGTCCGTTCAGGAACACCATCGGCACCTGGAGCTGCTCTGCCAGCGCGCGGGGGTCGAGCGCGTTCCACAGCTCCAGCGGACAGTCGTTGAGACCAAAGGTGTTGTAAACAGACGCCTTGACCTGACCGTCCTCGCACGGCGAGATGAGAAGGATCTCACCGTAACGAGCGTTCCGCAGACCGCTCAGGTGCCGCGCCGCTTTCGTGGTGTGGGACATGGCTCCTCTTTCCTGCAGCCGCTCTCCGCGCCAGCGCCCGGACCGCCCGTCGGCAGCGGCCCGCCGATGGACGCGCCCGGGGCGTGCCGCGTGCCCGTCCACCCCCACAAGCGCAGCACACGCGCCAGGAAGTCGCATGCCGTCCCGGGTACCCGCAGGTCCACGGCGGACGAGACTCACGCCCCGACGCACCGCGTCGCTCACAAAGGCGGGCTCGTTGAGCTTGCGACACGACGTGTGTATGCGTCAGCGGCCACGGTGAGCTCAGGCGGGGCGCCACGCGTGGGCGCCACCGCCGCGCCATTCGACCCACCACCGATCGTCCAGGACGGCATCCAGTCCGTGATGCCCGCGGCTTCGAGGAACACCACCAGATCCTGGTCGCTGGAGGCGGTGCCGCGATCTCACCGTCGCCGTGGATACGCGGTGACTCTGCGCCCACCCGCGCGGGAGTTCCTGCCGAACGGGGCCGCTGCGAAGGCCGGGCTCAACCGAAGTATTCTTGACGCGGGTTGGGGGGTGTTCCTGGGTATCCTCGCGCACAAGGCTGAAAGCGCCGGTCGTGTACTGATCCTGGTGGACCCCCGCAACACCTCGCGCACCTGCCCTGAATGCGGGCACGTGGACAGCGAGAACCGCGACGGCGAAAAGTTCCAGTGCACCGCGTGCGGACACAACGACCACGCCGACCACGTGGGCGCCTGGAACGTTGCGCTCAGGGCCGGGCTGGTCCTTCCCGACGTGGCCTAGCCACCGACAGGAGAAGCCCCCCGGATTTATCCGGGGGGAGGAGTCACCAGCGGGAGAACAGCTCGGGCGTTTCATTCCGGGGCGTCGGCGGCGTGTGCGGCCCCTTCGGCGCGATGACACTGTCCGCGCTGCCAGCGCGGCATGCCAGTCCCGGAGAGGGTGTCGGCGCCCCCGACCCCCAGGGCTTCGGCGTAGTCGCGTGACGTCCGTTTCGTGATCATGTGAGTTCGAGGAGGGCGAGCGGTCGGCCGGCGTCGCGGGCGTTGTGCCGGAGGCCGGCGGCGATGCTGCTCTTCCCGGCGAGGCGAAGGGCTCCGATGGCGAGGTGGCGCCAGGTCGCTATGGCGCGCGGTGCGGAGCTGGTTCGCAGCCGGGAGGCGTCTCGGCGAACGTCATGCCTCGGACGTAGTGCAGGGCTTCGATCTTCCAACGCTGCAGATCAGGCGGGCGAACTTGGCAGGTGTGGTCTGTTTCGCAGCGAGGCTAGAGACCGCGCAGACGGTCTTGATGCTCTGCCGGCATCACCGCCTGCACCCCCTGCACACCCGACACCGACCTGGGCATCCTCGACCCAGCAGCCGTTCACCGGGGCGGCCGGGGTCAGTTCTGCGACGGAATCAGGGCCGCGATCTCCCGGGCCATACGGTCGGCTTCCGGCGACAGCGCCCCGTCCTCCGCCGCGACCGCCTGCAGCAGCCGCAGCAGGTCGCGTCCCTCCTCCAGGGTGAGCAGCGCCAGCCGCTCCACGATGGCCTCCACCGGTGCGAAGTCGACCTCATCCAGGTCCAGGTGCTCGTAGCCGTCCATGACCGGGCAACGTACCCGGACGCGCTCCGGTCACGCATGCCCCCGGACAGAAAACGGTCCCGGCCGGCGAGGGCGCCTGCCGGGACCGTTCCGTGTGACGTGGTCACGAAGGGCGAAGCCCGGGGACACCGTCCCCTTCACCACCACGCCTCCTCCAACCACCCGCGGCCGCCGGGCATCCCGCCCCAGGAGGCACCGCTGCAGGCGGGGGAGGCCGTGCACGGGACAGGTCGTCCCGGGGGGGGGCTGACGGGTGGCCGTAGCCCGTGTCGCCCACGCCTGGGCCCTCGCCCGGTCAGGAGTCACCAGCGTGATCGTCGGCGCCAGCGCCCCGACCAGCTCACCGAAAACCTGGCCGCCATCGACCTCGTACTCACCGACGAGGACCTGACAGACCTGGACGCGGCCAGCGCACTCCCGGCCCCCTATCCCGACTGGGGCCAGGGCGCGCCCGCCGACCGCCTGCCGCTGCACGCCTGACCCGACGCCGCCCGACCGCGACCGGGACACATCGGCAGCCGGCCGCACCCCGGTCGAGCACCCATCGTTCGCGCTGCAAGCACGGTCGTGGCCGGGCGACGCGAGGCGGCCGTGCTTGCCGGAGCCGGGACGGAACGGTGTAACTGACTGAGTATCAGAAAGCAATGCCGCGTCGATCGCCGGCCAGGAGCATGTGAGACGTCTCGGGCGTCGCGACGCAGACACCGAACCGAGGACCACGTGCGGCCGGGGCCACAGCTGCAGACCGGCAACTGCTCGCCGCACCCATCGCATTCAACCGTTCAACCACCTTTCGAAGATCCTTGATGACCCTGATACCGGCGGCGCGCTCGCACAACAGCTCATCGGCCCCCAAATTCCGAGTGCTGAACCGGGCGCGAGCCATGCACGACCCAGCGCCGAAGGCCCTGACGTGGCGGGGGGGGGGGGGCGGGGGCCCCCCCCCCACCCCGCCACCGCGACCGCTACGCGACCGGCGCCGATGCGTACCCGGCGGGCCGGGTGGTGAAGCTGCCCCGGCCCTGGGTGCGGCTGCGCAACCGGGTCGCGTAGCCGAACAGTTCGGCCAGCGGCACGGTGGCGGTGAGGACCGCCGCGCCGCCGCGGGACTCGGAGCCCGTGACCCGGCCGCGCCGGGCCGACAGGTCGCCGAGCACCCCGCCCACGGCCTCCTCGGGCACGGTGACCGTGACCTCGGCGACCGGTTCCAGCAAGACCGTCGCGCAGGCGCGCAGGGCCTGCCGCAGCCCGAGCCGGCCGGCCGCGCGGAAGGCCGTGTCCGAGGAGTCCTTCACATGGGTCGCCCCGTCGGTCAGGGTGACCCGCACTCCGGTCACCGGGTGCCCGCCGAGCGGACCCTCGGCCAGGGCGTCCCGGCAGCCGGCCTCGACCGCACGGACGTACTCCTGCGGCACGCGCCCGCCGACCACCGTCGAGCGGAACTCGAAGCCGGTGGTGCCGACTTCGGCCGTCAGAGGCTGCACGTCGAGCACGACATGGGCGAACTGGCCCGCCCCGCCGTCCTGTTTGACGTGCCGGAACACCAGACCGGACACGCCCTCGACGACCGTCTCCCGGTAGGACACGCGCGGCCGGCCCACGGTGACCTCCGGGCCGCCGTCACGCCGGATCTTCTCCACCGCCACCTCCAGGTGCAGTTCACCCATGCCGGACAGCACGGTCTGGCCGGTCTCCGGGTCGGTCCGCACCACCAGCGACGGATCCTCCTCGGCGAGCCGGGCCAGCGCGGTGGCCAGCCGCCCGGTGTCGGCGCTCCTGCGGGCCTCGACCGCCACGGACACCACCGGGTCGGCGGACACGGGCGGTTCCAGCACGATCGGCGCCTGCCGGTCGCACAGGGTCGAGCCGGCCCGGGCGGACTTGAGGCCCACCACGGCGACGATGTCCCCGGCGACCGCCCGGTCCAGCGGGACGTGCCGGTCGGCCATCACCCGCAGGATCCGCGCGACGCGCTCGGTGCGCCCCGTGGTCGGGTCCCACACGGTGTCTCCCTTCTCGACGGCGCCCGAGTAGACGCGCAGGTGGGTCAGCCGTCCTGTGGCGGTCGCGTTCACCTTGAACGCCAGCGCCGCGAACGGTGCTTCGGGGTCGGCCGGCCGCCGCCGCTCGGCACCGTCGTACGTGCCGCGCACGGCGGGTACGTCCAGCGGTGAGGGCAGGTAGGCGCAGACCGCGTCCAGCAGCGGTTCGATCCCGCGGTTGCGGTACGCCGAGCCGCACAGCACGACCACGCCCTCGCCGGAGCGGGTGAGGTCGCGCAGGGCGGCCACGAGGGTCGGTGTGGAGACGCCGGACGGCGTGCAGAACTCGTCCAGCGCCGCCGGATGCAGCTCGGCCACCGCCTCCTCCAGCAGCCGGCGCCGTCGCCGTGCCTCGTCCAGCAGTTCCGGCGGCACCGGGCCTTCCTCGACGCGGCCGACGCCGCCGCCAACGCCTCCGTCGCCGTCGCCGTCGGTCCACAGCAGGGACCGCATGCGCAGCAGGTCCACCACGCCGGTGAAGGCATCCTCGGTGCCGATCGGCAGCTGCACGACGAGCGGGGCCGGGTGCAGCCGCCGCCGGATCGAGTCGACGGCCGCGTCCAGGTCGGCGCCCGCGCGGTCCAGCTTGTTGACGAAGGCGATCCGCGGGACGCCGTGCCGGTCGGCCTGCCGCCACACCGACTCGCTCTGCGGCTCGACCCCTGCGACGGCGTCGAACACCGCGACCGCGCCGTCGAGCACGCGCAGGGACCGTTCGACCTCGTCGGCGAAGTCGACGTGACCGGGGGTGTCGATCAGGTTGATCCGGTGGCCGTCCCAGGCGCAGCTGACCGCGGCGGCGAAAATGGTGATGCCGCGGTCGCGCTCCTGGGGGTCGAAGTCGGTGACGGTCGTGCCGTCGTGGACCTCGCCGCGCTTGTGCGTGGTGCCGGTGGCATACAGGATCCGCTCGGTGAGGGTGGTCTTGCCCGCGTCGACATGGGCGAGGATGCCCAGGTTGCGGACGGCGGGGGCGGGGTGAAGGTGGAGGTCGGTGCGCACGGCCCGATCGCCTTTCGAGGAGGGTTTCCGGAAAAGGGCGGCGCGATGTCCCGTGCGCGGGCGACCGCCTGACGGGTTGTCGGCAGGCGTCGCCGTACCTGACGCGTGGGGTCAGGCGGGCGTCACGGGGTCCGGTGCCGGCCGCGCAGCGGGCACCGGGCGGACGAGGACACCAGGATCACCTCGTACCGGGCGCGGGGAACGGCGACAGCGGTGCGGTCACGCACGGCCTGCTCCCCTCACTCGTCCCACTCATGGTCATGACGGCGCACCCGCCGAGTGGCGGCGGTGCGCTGTGTGGCGAGTGTAGGAAGACGGATGCGGCCGGGTCACCTGGTTTTCGACCGTCCGGAGCCGCTCGCATTACCGCGGGTCGAATACGCCTGGAGCGTCGCTGGACCGGGAGTTAGGTGTCCAGAACGCTCGTTGACATGCTCGGATAAAGCTGCGGAGAATATGGGAGAACAGGGGGCGAAGGGTCCGGAAACAAAAGCCGACGGGATGGGCGGATTTCATGCCTACGAGCGACGTCATCACCTGGGCCACCACCGGTGTCGTCGCCGATGCCGGCGCCCTCCTGTCCGACCGGGACGTCCTTTATTCGGGCGCGGCCCGGGCCACCGGGCTCGACGATCCGCTGGAGCTGCGGCTCGCCGCCGAGGGTGACCGGATACCGGTCTGCCTGAGGCGTTGCGCCCTCGACCGGCAACTCGCCGGTGCGGAGCACGGGATTTCGGCACTGCGGAAATGGACGGCGTACGGCTCCACCGCGCTGCGCGTCCAGGCGGCACCGGAATGCTGGATTCACGCCCGGGACTGGATTCCCGATTCCGCCGGAGCCGTGTTCGAGCGGCTTTTCGTCTCGGCCATGGCGCGGCAGGGAATCGGGGAACACGCCCGGCCGTCCGAGGTGACACCGGACGACGAAATACGGGTCTCCCGGGCGATGCTGCTGCTCGACGAACTGGTTCCGGAAATCGCGGCCGGCGTCCTGCCGTTCGTGCACCAGATCGTCGTTCTCGACTCGCCCATTCCCAGTCTCTATCTCACGCAGGTGCCCGAAACCGTCTTCGTCTCCGCCGCCACGGTGCACGGGGACACACTCGGTCTCGCGGACGCCCTCCTGCACGAATCGCTGCACGAGAAGATGGCCGTACTGCGCCTGACCCGCCGGCTCATGCGGCCCGTCTACACCGACGAGCACAGTGCGCGCGTCCTGCTGCCCTGGAGCCTCGCCCACGCGACTCCGCGGTGGTTCAACGCCGGCCGTGTCATCTCCGCCGCGCACGTCTACGTCCATCTCGCCGTACTGCACGCGACCGCCCTGCGCGCCGGACACCCTCAGCGCACCGGCTGCGCCCCGCAGACCGTACGCAGGAGACTCACCACGGCGGTGGAACGGGGCGCCTTCCTCCTCGGCTCCCTCGAACTCGACGGCGTGCGCCGTGAGTTCGGCCCGGACGGACTGGTGCTGCACCAGAAGCTCACCCGCATGCTGGCCGTCGTCCGCGACACGCTGCCCTCGAACCTCGTCGGCACCCTCCAGACCTGGCAGGCCACATCACAGCCCGAGGTGCACACGTGAACTACAAGCTTGCGGAAGGCATCCAGTACCGCCCGCTGAGCATCAGGGGCAGGTTCCTCGTCTTCACCACGACACCGGTGAGAGTGCTGCAGATCGACGCCGGTTCCGTCCTGCTGCTCAAGCTGTTCGAGAGCGGCCTCACCGGGGACGAACTCGTGGCCCGGTACGCGCAGTTGCGGAAAAAGGATGCCCTCGACGCCCGGCGGGAACTCGCGCACCGGGCGCGCGACCTGGCCGGCGCGGGTCTTCTCGAAGAGCTCCCTGCCCCCGCGCCGCCCCGTGCGCTGTCGCGGCAGGGGATCCCCGCACGGGAGGAGGCGTGACCCATGAGCTCCGAGGACAAGTCCAAGATCGACGTCGAGCAGCTGGCCGAGCCGGCCACGGACGCCGAGGAGGAGGGCGGCTCCACCAGCCCCGTCATCCCCGAGATCCAGGCGCAGGCGCAGTACCCGGCGGTCAGCTGACCGCGGCCGGCAGGTCGCGGGCCGCCGGACGCACCGACCCCGGTGATCCGCCCCGTCTCGTGGTGGCGCCCCGTCGGCGCCGCCACGGGCGGCGGCACCCACCCAGGAGGCTTCCTCCACGAGGCGAGGGGCAGGACATGGCCCAGGCACGGCATCTTCTCGGCAGCGGTCCCTTCGGCTCGGCGGCGGACATCAACGCCGACATGGCGGCCTTCTCGGACGTCGCGACCGAAGTGCTGCACGCCCACACGGGACTGCGTCCCCCGTGTCCGCCACCGGGTGCCCCGCTCATCGCGCAGAGCGTCGCGCGCGCCACGACCCTGGACGCCTTCCGCTCCCTGCACACCCGGGGGGACCCCGAGGAGGCGGCGGCCGCCCTGCGCAGCGGCACGGCCCTGCTCGCCCCGGTCGCGCCGGTCACCGAGCTGGTGCTGCCCGGTCACCGCTACGCCCTCGCCACCGACTGGTCGGCGAGCGCCGGCGGCCGGGCCCTGCGGAGGGTGATCAGCGAGGACCTCGCGGTGCCGCACACCTACGTGGCCGCAACTCCCGTGCACGCCGCCGCCGTCGAACGCGGACTCGGCCTCATCACGGAGGCGCTCGGGGAGTTCGGCCTCTCGATCGTGTCGTCCGTACGCGGCGCGGTGCTGATCGAGGACAGCATCATCGAGTCGGCGTTCATCGTCCCGGCCCCGTTCGTGTCCGTCCTCAACACCCGGGTGCTCGCGGGGGCGTTGAAGGCGGCAGACGCGATCCTGCACGAGGCCGCCCATCAGAAGTTCTACGACCTGCTGGTCTGTCGTCGGCTCGTGCGGCCCGACCACAACTATCTGAGCGGCGCGGTGTTCGGCATCCCCTGGAACCCGGTCGCGGGCGAACGCCGCCGGATGGACTGTCTGCGCATCCTGTCGACGATCCATGTGTACGCGCATCTGCTGGAGTTGCTGCTGAGCGTGCAGGCGGCCGGCCTGGCCGACCCCGACGAGTGCGACGGGCTGCTCACCGAGTACTGGCAGCGGGCCCAGTTCTTCGACACGGCGGCGCGCAGCGAGGTGGTGCGTTCGGCCCTCGGCCCGGACGCGCGGGCGATGGTCGAGTGGATCGCGTCGGTGATGGACGCCCACCGGGAGACCCTGCGGGCTCAGGGCCGGGACACGGAGGGCCCCTACCGGGCGGACGCGCTCGATCAGGTCCACCGCTTCGCGACCCGGGCGGCGGCCGTCGCATGACGGCCGCCGCGCACACGCCGTCCCGGTTCCCGTTCAGTCCCATTTCTCCGGTCTTTTCTACGAATTCGAGGAACCGGCCCGGTCCGTTCTGGACGCCTGCTGCGGATCGGGGCGCATCATCAGCGCGTTGGCCCGGCATTTTCCGGACATTCATCTGACGGGTATCGACAACTCGGAGTCGGCGAGGGAGCGGTTTCACGAACGGTGCGCGGGGGTGGCCCGGTTCGTCGCGCGCGACCTCCTCGACTCCCGTGTTTGGCCGAAAAGCGAGGTGGACCTCGCACTGCTGGGCAACGTGACACTCAACTCCTTCACCTCCGAGTCCGCCGCGCCGGACGTCATCCGGAACCTGCGCGACGCCGTGCGCCCGGGCGGCCATGCCGTCCTCGTCGCCTTCCACGAGTCGTCCCTGGAGCGCTTTGTCCACCTGCGCGAACTACTTCATCGAGGCGCACGCGGGAGACCCGTATCCGTTCCCGGGTGTTGTGGGTATTCATGAAGAACGCGTGTGGACATCCGGTGAAGTACGGCTCATGGCCGAGAAATTGGGACTCGCATACCAACACCGGGTCACCGTGGAGGTGACGGGCGGTGGTGCGCACGGATGGCCGGTGGACGCCCTTCTGCTGCGCACGCAGACCTAATCTGTTCCGCGGCTCGGCCTTGAAGTGACCTGGCAGGCGGACGGATTGGACTCGATTGGACACGCAGAAGACGCGGAAGACGGCGTTCGGGGCATTCGCCGCGCTGCGCCGGAACTCCCTCGTTCCGGCGCCCGCCCTGGTGCTGATCGCCGGAACGCTCTTCTCCCGCGTCGGCGACTCGCTCGCCACCCTCGGCATGGTCCTGGACGCGGCGGACAAGGGCATGCGCTGGGGAGTCACGGAGGTGTTCCTCGCCGACCTGCTGCCCACCGTCGTCGCCGCGCCGTTCATCGGGTCCCTCGTGGACCGGGTCAGCGCCCGGTCCGTGTGCCTGTGGGCCCTCGCGGTCCAGGCGATGTCCCTCGGCACCGCCGCCGCCGTCGACGGCTTCCACCTCAGGGTCGGGCTCATCGCCGTGTCGGGGCTGGCCGGGGTGGCGTCGGTGGCGGCCGGTTTCAAGATGCTCCCCGTCGTCGCGGGCGAGAAGCACACCAGCCGGGCCAACAGCCTGCTCACGGCCGGTCTTTCGACGGCGGGGCTGGTCGGGCCGGCGCTGGCGGGCCTGCTGCACTCCGTGTCGGGCACGGCGTTCCTGCTCGGCGCCGACGGCGTCTCCTTCCTCGTCCTCGCCTGGTGCACGGCCCTCGCCGTGCCCCGCTCGGTGAACGTGTCGATCGGGCGCCGGCCCGACGCGAAACTGTCGGACGGCTACCAGGCGCTGCGCACCGCGCCGGTCGTCGGCCCACTGCTGGCCACCCTGGCGGCGGCGATGCTGGCCACCAGCATCGAGGGGGTCGCGGGCGTCTACTACCTGCGGGACGTCGCCGACGGCAACGAGACCGTGTTCGGCCTGTTCCTGTCGACCTGGGCACTGGGCTCCATCCCGGGCGCGCTGCTGGCGGGCCGCGCGAGCTGGTCGGGGCGACACACCGCGCTCATCCTCGGCGGGGTGCTCGGCATCTCCCTCGGCCTGCTGTGCGCGGGGCTGCTCCCGATGGCGGCGGCGATCTTCCCGCTGTTCCTGCTCGGCGGCTTCGGCAACGGCGTGTGCAACGTCGGCCTGCGCAACGCGGTGCACACCCAGGTGCCCGCCGAGGTGCACGGCAGCGCCTGGGCCTGTTACCAGGCCCTGTCCCGGTCCTGCATCGGTCTCGGCTTCCTGCTGGGCACCCCGAACAGCCTGGTCACGAGCCGCGACCAGGTGATCGTCTCCGGCGCGATCCCGCTGGTGTTCGCGCTGTGGTCGACGCTGCGCACGGTCCGCCGCAGACAGCCGACGCTGGGCGAGGCCCCCGGATGACGCACGAGCGGGTCTACGAGCACTTCTCCCGCACGCACCGCATGGGCGGGCGGCAGCTCGACGGCAGCTTCCCGCTCAGCGACGGCGGCGGCCCCTTCGGTCTCGACTGCCGAACTGCCGGGTACGCGAGTGCGACAGCCGCACCCTGCTCGACGAGGTGCTGCCCACCGCACGTCTGCCGCTGATCCACCTGGACGCGCACGGCTTCGAGGACTGGCCGCTGCGCGAGGAGCTGACGGCGGTGACCGACGGTGTCGTCTGCGTCGACGACTTCGACATCGGCGTCCCCGGGTACGCGTACGACACCTACGACGGCGTGGTCTGCGGCCCCGAGGTGATCAAGGCCCTCGACCTGGACCCGGTGGCCGCCTACGTGAACTCCACGGACAACGTCTACGGCTACCCCTGCCTGCAGACGGGACGCCGGGGCGGACGGGCCTATCTGGTCCTCGGCGACCTCCCGGACCTGCTGCGCCACCGCAGGTACTTCAGCCCCCGCTCGTGGTGACTCGTCCGGTCGGGTGCTCGTAGGAGACCGGACCCGTTCGACAGAGCGCAACCATCAAGCTTCTCCGCCCCGGCACGCCCCGGACTCAGCCTGGGTGCCGTTCAAAATCGTTCCGGCGGCGCCCCCGCGGGCCGTTTGAGGAGAAGCCACACCATGTTTCTTGTGAACCGGCGCATCCCGGCGTATTCGCCCTCGGTGCCGCCTCCATACCGACCAGCCGAGGCGCCGGTCCAGGGCTGGACGCCGGCCGCCCCGCCCGCGGACTACGTGCTCGGGCACGCTGCCCGGGCCCGGCGCCGGGTCCGCGCCGAGCACCCCGGCCTGCCGCACTAGCCGGCCGGCGCCACGTTCGCCCGGCGCCGTCTGGGCGAGCGCGCGACCTGGGTCATCGCCCAGCATGTACCGGCCAAGCGCTACCTGGTCACCAACGACCCGGCGTACCACGCCCTGCTCAGCCCGGTGGCGATCGCCTCGCTGAAGGTCCAGGGCGGCCCGATGGACGAACACGAGGCGGCCGAGGTCGCGGCCCATCCACTGGCCCCGGACGCGGTGGCCCTCCGCCGCTGGGACGACGCGGCGAAGGACCCACAGGGCCCGCTGCTGCCCATGCCGGCCCTACTGGCGGCGCGGGGCCGCCCCGTCAGGGAGCCTTCGGGCTCGGTCGGCACCAGCCGGCCGGCCTCGCCGGGCGTGGAGTCCGCCACAATTCGCTCCTTTCACTCCTTAAGTAGGGATGAATGCGTAAAGGTAGATTTGCAGCGGGTTGCACGCCTTCGGTAACCCAGCTCCAGGGATTCAACGATCAGTGGCATGGGAGAAGCGTTTGATCACGGTACGTAAGCGACGCACCGGGCTGGTGGCTACGGCCGGCGTATTCGGCGGCGTACTCGCACTCACGGCCCTAGGCGGTACCAGTAACGCTGCCACCAGCGACAACAACCCCGGGAGCGACCCGAAGCCGCAGGCGCAGGCGCAGACGAAGACGCCGGCAGATCAGGCAGACCAGAAGGGCGCCCAGGACGTCTCCGACGCCCGAATAAAGATCACGCCCGGGGAAGGTGGCTTCAACGTCGGGGTCAACGGCCCCGTCAAGGTCACTGTCAGCAACGGAACGCTCACTAATGTGACCATGACCGCCGTCGCGACCGGTGCCGAGATCCCGGGCACCCTGTCCGCGGACGGCACGTCCTGGACGCCGAACGACCCGTTGCAGCGGGCCACCCGCTATCAGGTCGCCGCGGAGGCGGAGGACGCCGAGAACCGCTCCGCCACCGGGAACGCCTCGATCACCACGGTCTCCCCGGCCAACGACTTCATCGGACACCTCTCCCCCCTGGACGGCTCGACCGTCGGCGTGGGCATGCCGGTGAGGTTCGACTTCGGCAGGGCGATCATCAACAAGGCTGCCGTGGAGTCGCGGATCCAGGTCAGCTCCAGCAGCGGCCAGCGGGTCGTCGGTCACTGGTTCAACGACCACCGCCTGGACTTCCGCCCCGAGAACTACTGGAAGCCCGGCTCCACGGTCACCGTCGGGCTCACCCTCCAGGGCGTCCAGAAGACGGTCACGTTCAAGATCGGCCGGAGCCAGATCAGCACGGTCGACGCCAAGACGAAGCGGATGACCGTCGTGCGGGGCAGCAAGACGATCAAGACCATCCCGATCTCGTCCGGCAGCCCCGAGCACCCGACGTACAACGGCCAGATGGTCATCTCCGAGAAGTTCAGCCATGTCCACATGAACGGTGCGAGCGTCGGCCTCACCAAGAAGGACGGCAAGCCCGAGTACGACATCAGCGCCGTGCCGCACGCCATGCGCCTGACCGCCTCGGGCACGTTCATCCACGGCAACTACTGGGGTGCCGACTCGGTCTTCGGCAAGGTCAACACCAGCCACGGCTGCGTGGGCCTGAAGGACGTCAGGGGTGGCGGCGACGACAAGCTGCCCGCCGCGTGGTTCTTCGACAACTCGATGATCGGTGACGTCGTGATCGTCAAGAACTCCCAGGACAAGTCCACGCTGTCCCCGGACAACGGCCTCGGCGACTGGAACATGCCGTGGAGCGAGTGGGTCGCGGGCAGCGCGACCGGCTGACGCGGCACCTTCCGTTACGGCTGGTGCCACTGTTCCGGCGGGCGCTCATCAGGCGAGTCCTTGATCATCGGATCCGCCGTTGACCGGACATTCCCGCACCAGCTGAATGTTTACGTACCAGCCGTCGAGCCCTGCTACCGATTACGGATTGATCCATGTAACTATCGCACCACAGGGGTACCCCCTGAGTCTTTCGTCGAGCAAGACTAGGGGGTTTGGGATTCGCGGAAGATGCCGTACCGGTGCTTCGCGAAGAACACGTTGACGCGTTGCCGAGCGAGTCGGCGGACGGCTTGGCTGAAGGCCGTTCCGCATGCTCGGCGTCGCAGTAAGCGGGGGGAGAGCACAGTGTTGGACTTTTTGGGGATCGACGGGCTGGCCGAACGTACCTATCGGCTGCTGCTCACGCGCAGAGACCTGGGGATCGACGATCTGGCCGGTGAGCTGGGCGTGGCCGCTGACGAGGTACGCCTGGCACTCGACCGGCTGGCGGAGCTGACACTGCTCCGCCCGTCCTGGGACTCGCCCGGCGGGATCCGCCCGGTCAGCCCCGAGTACGGGATGCAGTTGTTGATCCAGCGCCGGGAGGCCGACCTCCTCCGCCAGCAGCAGCAGCTGGCGGAGAGTCAGATCGCCGTGGCGCAGTTCATGCAGGAGTACTCCACCCTGCAGCCCGGCCGCCCGGGGACGCACGCGGAACGTCTCGTGGGCATGGACGCGATCCAGGCGCGCATCGAACATCTGGCGCACCAGGCCACGGAAGAAGTGGCCACGCTGATGCCGGGCGGGCCGCAGGATCCCGAGCGGATCGAAGCCGCGATGACTCTGGACCGGCAGGTGCGCGAGCGCGGTGTGGCGATGCGGACCGTCGGGGTCGACAGCATCCGCAAGGACCCGGCGACGCTCTCGTACGCCAACTGGTTGGTGGACGTCGGCGCGGAGGTGAGGACCGCGCCCACGCTGCCGCTGCGCATGCTGATCTACGACCGGCGGATCACCCTGATCCCGATCGACCCGGCGCACTCCGCGCTGGGGGCGCTCCAGGTGCATGACGCGGGGATGGTGGCCGCGGTCCTCGCACTCTTCGAGCAGATCTGGGCGGACGCCGCTCCGATCGGCGAGAGCGCCCCGGCCGACGAATGCGGGCTCGCACCGCAGGAAGCCGCACTCCTGCGGCTGCTCTCGCAGGGCATGACCGACGAGCGGGCCGGGCTGCAGCTAGGGCTTTCCGCGCGGTCGGTACGACGGGTGATGTCGGGCCTGATGAACCGCCTCGGGGCCCGCAGTCGCTTCGAGGCGGGCCTGAAGGCGGCGCAACGCGGCTGGCTGTGAACGGCTTGCACTGGCGCTGAGTCCGCGGGCCGGACGTGACGTGGACGGCGGGCGCACCTCGTCCGCGGCCAGGGGCCACCGACCTATGGTCGGTGGCC
>NZ_JBSHAQ010000042.1:0-85911 GCF_053611585.1 Streptomyces sp. NPDC054794
GCGGCGCCTGCCCGAAGCCCAGCGGACCGCGATAGTGCTGCATCACCTGTGCGATCTGAGCGTGGAGCAGATAGCCGCCGAGACCGGCGCGGCCGCCGGCACCGTCAAAGCCCGCCTCTCACGCGGCCGTACGGCACTGGCCGCTCACCTGGCGAGCGAAGAAGCACATCCGACGGAGGAAGCCCGTGCCTGACCAGCAGCCACCGCACCCCCTGACCGGGGCGGAGCTGTCCGCCCGACTCCACGGCCTGGTCGCGCACAACGAGGCACTGGCCCCGACCACGGGAGCACAGGTGAGGAGCCGGGCGGTGCGCCGCCGCCGCACCCGACACGCTGCGCTGTCGGCCACCACGCTGGCGGCAGCGGCCCTCATCGCCACCACCGGCGCCCTCGGCTCCTCGGCCAAACCGACCACACCCCCCGCGACGTCCGTGTCCCACACCCCCACACCCGCCCCGCCCTCGACGCCCGTCCAGCGGGTGACGGTCGACCTGAACTCCAACCTACTGACCATTGAGGGCAAGGATTACGGCATCGTGGGGCCGAGGGACATCTGCCCGATCGGCGAAACGTCGGTCACGGTCACCGCCAAGTACCCCACCTTGAGGATGCCTTCCAGCACGGTCGGCAAGGGCGGGGATGCGAGCGTCAGGCGGTGGGCGGTCACCTTCTCCGACCGCAATCACCACGAGCGGCTGTTGATGTGGGCGATGGACTCCGACGGTTTCGACAGCGTCGGCCACCACACCAACCCCGGCTCCATCGGCCTCGGACCCGAAACCGGCAAGGAGGTCTACGACGCCATAAGGCCCGGCGCACGGGTGGAGATCAAGGGCTGGCAGGCCGCGAACGCCCAACCGGCCTCCGTATGCTCCGACCGCTGGCCGATCACCGGCGACCGCTGACGGCGGTGCGCCTCGGGGTCCGCCCGGCGGATGGGAGACGAAGGCGCCGGGCCAGCTGCCCGGACGCGGCCGACACGCGCGCTCCGGACCAGGGCACCCCCGCCGAGAACTGTCCGCCCCCTCTTCGCGCCTGACGGTGTATCTGCAGGTCACCACCCCTTTGGGCCGTGGTCGGGAGTCCGACATCTCCCTTGGCACCCCTACAGCGCCTTGGCCCGGGAAGAAAATGGGGAAGGGGAGGGCGTGGTGTGGTGGAGCGTTGGGGGATCGGGGCGCCTTCGTGGGTGTTGTGCGTCGGGGCAGCCTCCGCGCTGTGCGCCGGGGGCGGAGCTGGCGCTGTGGGGGCGGGTTGGGACCGGGGCGCGGCTGGGGGGCGGTTCATCCGGTCGCGGGCGTCGGCCTCGATGTGTCCTTGTGCTCGTGCTGTCGGCGTGTTCTGCGCCTCGACGCCCGCAGCTAGTCCAACAGCCCGGCCGCCGTGCCCGCATCCGAGATGAGCCGCTGTGGAGGTGAGCAGGATGTGATGCGGGCTGTGCTGTCGGTCGTTCGTGAGCAGGCCCGTGACTGTATTGTCCGGACGGCTGTGCGGCAGTGGGGGAGAGGTGCGCGTCTGGCTGGGCCCGGGGTTGCCGGTTGTGGCGGCCGGGTGGAAGGGGTGTGGTTCAGGCAGGGACGTGAGGGGTTGGTGCCGATGAGGGTGGCCGACTGGGCGGCGAGTTGCCGGGAGACGGCCACGCGGCGGGCGGCCTCGGCGTTGTGCCGCTGCTGGTCGCTGGTCCGGCTCTGCTGCCAGGCGATGAGGCCTGCGGTGAGGGCGGGGGTGTAGGGAGTCGCGTGCAGCGGGAAGTACACGCGGCCGTCGGTCCACACCGTGGTCACCGTGACGATGCCATTGTCGGTCTTGCCGTACCGGCCCAGCCACTGCCGGACCACGTGCGCAGTCACCGTGCCGTCCTTGCGTTCCCCGGAATCGTCGATCACGATACCCCGCCATCGTGCGGAGCTGTGGCCGACTCCTCGCGCAGCAGCTCAAGCCGCCGGTCGTTGACCAGCTCGGCTTCCCAGGGCGGCTCGGACAGGAAGAACTGCAGCCGCTGCACCCCCGGCATCCCCGCACCTGCCACCGGCTCCGCGCCTGCCGTAGAGACCGCGCCCCCGCCACCGGCCTATGGGGGCGGGAGGGGGCTCCTTCGGCGTCAAGCGCTTCCTGGACCGGGTCCGGTTGTCTCAGCCGGGCAGGCCTGCCGAGGTCATGGTGTGTCTTGCATGAGGTCGTGGATGTCGTCATGGACGTCGCTCGGGTCGGGCAGTTCTGACCAGGGGTCGTCCGTGCGGTCCTTGCTCTTGCAGACGGTGGCGGTGGAGCGTTCGTAGGTGTCGTCACCGGCGAAGGTGGCGGTGTAGCAGATCTCTATGGGCTGCTTGCCGGGCACCTTGCAGGTGGCTTTGCGCCTGTTGTCGGTCGTGTCGGTGCACAGCGCGGTGGAGTCGGTGGTGAACTCGATCTCCTTGCCTGCCAGTGGCCGGCCTTCTGCGGTCAGCTTGGCTTTGAGGGTGACATCCTCCTTGCCGCCGGCACCCAGGGAGCTTGAATCGCCGTGTCAGGCAAGTCAGGCAAGTTGCTCGACGTTGGGTAGCGCGGCGAGCCGCCGACAGGGATCAGGCCGTCGAGGACGTCGACGACGAACTGGGACGCGGGGCATCGCTTCGAACTCGTCTCGTGAGTCGTCGTTCAGTACCGTGTGCGTATCAGGTGACGGATGCTCAGCGATGGCTGGGCCCGCCGGTCAGTCGACGCCTTCGATGATGCGGAAGTCGCGCTCGACGCCGTCGGGGAGGGCCACCAGCGCCTTCTGGTATGCCTCGCTCTCGTATGCCGCGACGGCCTGTTCAAGGCTGTCGAACTCGATCAGAACGACGCGTTGCGTGATTCCGGCCTCGTGGGCGACGACTCGACCGCCACGGGACAGTAGACGCCCGCCCCCAGCCTGGACGGCCGGACGGGCCAGCTTGTCGTAGGCAGTCAGCCTCTCAGGGTCGGAAATGGAGGGATAGACACTGACCCAGTAGCCCTTAGCCATCGAAACCTCCTGTGTTCGGCCGGACACGTCCGACTTCGAATTGACACTCAGATCGATCGATCCCGGCGACGGGTAGTGCGGTCAGTTGAATCGTCATATGCGCAGGTTAGGGCTTGATGTGCGGTCGAGGGAAAGACCGGTACGGGATAGACTCAGAACGGATCGTTATCAATCGGCAGGGAGGGTACGTGGCGGCGGATACGGTGAGCCTGCGGTACTTCCTGGTGCTGGCGCAGGAGTTGAACTTCACCCGCGCGGCCGCACGGATCGGTATCGCACAGCCCGCACTCAGCGCCCGGATGCGCCGATTGGAGTCGGAACTCGGTGCGGCCCTGATGGTCCGCAACACGCGTAGCGTCGTATTGACCGCGGCCGGTGCGGCTTTGGCGGAGTCCGCGCCGCCCGCGCTGGCGGCGCTGGACCGGGCGTGGGACACCGCCCGGAGCGCGGCGGCCGGTGAACTGGGCACGCTGCGCATCGGATACAGCCTCAGCGCCGGGGCCGAGACGGCACCGGTCCTGGTGGACAGGCTGATTCGCGGCAACAGCGGACTCGAGGTCGGCGCGGTCCCGATGGCGACACCGGAGATCTCCCCCGCGGTCGCCGACGGCCGCATCGATGCCGGGATCACCCGCGGTGAACAGCCGGGCCGTGGCGTGCGCCGGTTCCTGCTGCGGCGTGCGCGCGTCGGGGTCCAGCTGGCGCAGCACCATCCGCTGGCCGAACGCCCGGAGATCGAGATCGCCGACGCGGCCGCGTATCCGTTGCGACTCCCGGACCGTGCGGCCAACCCCGTGATCCACGATCAGCTGTCCGCACTGTTCCGAGACACCCGACCACACCCCCGATTCCACACGCCCGCAGTCTCTTTCGACATGTCTCAGCGCGACCTGCGCGACGGGGTCACCCTCGCCCCGGCCGGAGAAGCCGCGGCCACGGCACAACCGGCCGGTCTCACCTGGCGACCGCTGCGGGGCGCGCCCAGCCTGACGTTCCACCTGGTCCTCCCACGCGAGCAGTCGCCACTACACCGCCGCATCCGTGCCGTCGCCAAAACCCTGGCGCACGAGCTGCACTGGTTGCCGGACTGACGCGCAAGAGGTCAAGCGAGACGGATGTCTGCGGTGGCGAGGCCGAAGACCTTGCGCCGACGGGCTTCGCGGTGATGACGACGACGGCGGTCTTGCTGAATGTCCGACACGACCTCGCTACGCCGGCGGATCAGCATCCGATGATGGCCCCGGGTCCGGTCCGAGTCGCACCCCGCTACGACACCCCGAGGGCTACTCACCCCTCACCAACAGCCGTCCTTGCCAACAACGGAGCGGACATTGACGATTGGTCTGTCCGGGGCAGTGCGGGCACGCCGGCACCTGCCGCCGGATCGCCTCCACCGCCTGCTCCCGGCTCGCCGGCCGGCACCGCCCGCTCTTCTTCGCCGCCCAGCAGTCGCCCCCGTGCACCGCTTCCACGTTGGCCTGGTTGAGGCCGTACTGGATCAGCCAGTCCGCCGCCCGCTCGCGCCTCGGCGGCCTGCCGCCCCGCCTCAGGCTGCTCCTCGTCCGCGATCCACCGGTCGCTGCGTATTCGCGTCCGGGCTATTGCGCAGCCCCTTCTGGGACGGCGTGCGTGCTGTGCGCAGCAGCTGGCTGTGCGCAGTCCGCTGCGCAGCCGGGCCGGGTGGCTGGCGCCAACTGCTGCGCAGTCGCGGGCTGGCTGCGTACGGCTGGATGGTCTGCGCGACCCTGTGACCTGTCGTGGTCGGGCCGATGGTCGGGCCTGGAACGTCTGCCAGGGCGAACGTGGTGCGCTGCCTTCGGGTTCCGGGGCTGGCTCCAGGGGACGGTGCCGTTCGGGGACTTGGACGGGCCGCCACACGGGCTTTGAGCGCTCGCCGGAGCCTGGAGAGCCCTGTACAAGCTTCCTCGGACTGGGGCGGTGTATCACGCAGGCAGCAGGCTGAGCCCGGTCGGCGAAGGCGATTCGTCTGGCGGGACCAGGCCAGTGGGCGCCAGGTCGCCCGCGCTGCTGAAATCGACCATGTGGCCAGAGAACGGGGCATCCCGCTGACCGTTCACTCGGATTCCTCACCGGATCTTCTGGCGCTGCAAACGGCTGACCTCGTGCTGGGGGCCTGTTCATGCTGGGGTTTCGGCGGCGGCCTGTTCAGGTCAGGGCCTGGGTGCCGATGGTGGCCAGGAGGTCGAACTGGGCAGCCGTTCTGGTTCCTGCCGGCGCGGAGAGGACGGCGATGCGTAGGTCGTTGCCGGGGATGGTGAGGGTGTCGCAGTCGACGGTGACGGGTCCGAGGTCGGGGTGGTGGACGGTTTTGCTGTCGGTGGTGTGGAAGCCGACGGTGTGGGAGTCCCACAGGTCGTCGAAGCGGTTGCTGGCGCGGCGCAGGTCGGTGATGAGTGTTCTGAGTGGTGTGTCTTTGGGGTAGCGGGCGGCGGAGGAGCGCAGGTCGGAGACGAGGGCGGTCTCGAAGCGGATCTGCTGGTCGGGGGTGTGGGTGACGCGGGTGGGAAGGTGGGTGAAGTGCCGCCAGGCGATGTTGGCCTGGCGGCCGCGCCAGGGGGAGGGGTCGCCTATGAGAGCGGCCCACAGGGGGTTGAAGGAGATGAGGTTCCAGGCGGCGTCGTGGACGCTGAGCGGGATGGCGCGCAGTTGGTCGAGGAGGCGCTGGACGCTGGGCGGGATGTGGGAGGAGATCTGGCCGGTGGCGGGCGGGGCCTGGCCGGCGAGGAGATAGAGGTGGTCGCGTTCGGTCGCGGTCAGGCGCAGGGCGCGGGCGAGGGCGGCCAGGACCTGGGGGGAGGGTGAGGTGGCGCGACCTCGTTCGAGGCGGGTCACGTAGTCGACGGAGAGGCCGGCGAGCTGGGCGAGTTCTTCGCGCCGCAGCCCGGGTGCGCGGCGGACGCCGCCGATGGGCAGGCCGAGGCCCTGGGGGTTGGTGCGGTCGCGCCAGTGGCGCAGGGCCTGACCGAGGGCTGCGGGATCGTCGTTCACGCATCTATTGTCCGCCGGGTGTGCGGGAAGAGCCTGGTACTGGCCGACCCCCCGCTGAGGAGAGCTCTCCCTGTGTGTTTCCGTGGTGCGCAGGCTGAGTGCCATGACAACAGTCACTGTGATCACCGGGGCCAACAAGGGCCTCGGGTACGAAACGGCCCGCCGTCTGATCGAGCAGGGTCACACCGTCTATGCCGGCGCCCGTGACGCCCACCGCGGCGAGCAGGCGGCGAAGGCCCTCGGGGCCCGGCCGCTGCTGATCGACATCACCGACGAGGCGTCCGTGGCGGCCGCCGCGGACCGGGTCCGGGCCGAGGCCGGGCGAGTGGACGTGCTGGTCAACAATGCGGGCATCGCCGGACCGGCCGCTCCCGCCGGCGAGCTGACCGCGGCCGACCTGCAGCAGGTGTTCGACACCAATGTCTTCGGTGCGGTGCGCACCACGCGCGCCTTCCTGCCTCTTTTGCAGGAGGCTGCCCGGCCCGCGATAGTGAACGTCTCCAGCAGCCTGGGCTCACTGGCCATCAATACCGACCCGGCCGCCCACACCGGCATTCTCACCGCGTGGGCGCCACTGCTGGCCTACAACTCCTCCAAGGCCGCGCTGAACATGCTGACGGTCGTCTACGCGCAGGCGTTCCCGCAGATCAGCGTCACCTCGGTCGACCCCGGGTTCACTGCGACCGACCTCAACGGCCACCAGGGCATCCAGAGCGTAGAGGAAGGCGCCGCCGCGATCGTCACGGCCGCCACCGCCAGCCCCGGCGCGCCGAGCCCCGCCTTCACCGGTGCCACCGGCCCCGTGCCCTGGTGACCCCATCTGACTTCCTGCCCCCGACCGCAGCCCGCGGACGTGCAGCACCACCCAGAAAGCATGATCATGAACAGCGTTCACCAGAAGTCCCTCGACACAGCCCAGGCGTTCATCACCGCGTTCGAGAACCGCGACCCGGCCACCGTGGCCGAGCTGCTCTCCGCTCAGGCGACGTTCGTCATCCCGCTGTCCATCGCGGGCACCCCGGAGCCGTGGTACGTCTTCGACGGACCCGCCGCCGTGCTCGCCTACATCGAGTCGGTCGCGGCCAAGTTCGACCACGTCGCCTTCCTTGACAAGGTGTGGACGGTCAGCGAGGACGCCCGCTCGGTGTTTCTCCAGGCCAGCGGCGACATTCTCTCCAGCGCGGAGAAGCTGGTCTACAACAACGTCTACATCTTCCGTATCGACGTCGCCGACGGCCACGTCGTGAAGGTGTGGGAGTACGCCAACCCCGTCGCCTACGCCAACCTTGGCATTGCCGACTCCCAGGCCGAGGCGGCAGCTCAGGGCCGCTGACCCGAGGTGGCACACCGGCAGCCCCCGGGCCGCATCCACGCCCTGCGGCCCCGGGGGCGCTGCTCGGGCCGGCCGCAGGCGCTCCGCGGTCGGCCGGTCAGTCGCCGAGTGCTTCGGCCATGGCGTCGAGGTCGGCGAGCAGCGCCGTCAGGCGGTCTGCGGGAACACCGCTGATCATGCGTTTCTCGATGGCGTAGACGGCGCTGCGGGCGGCGTGCAGGCGTTCCCGTCCGGCCGGGGTGAGGTGCACGGGCAGGGCACGGCCGTGTTCGGCGGACACGGGCCGGGTGATCAGGCCGGCGTCCTTAAGGCCACGCAGGACGACGTTGGCGGACTGCCGGGTGACGAAGGTGCCGCGGGCGAGGTCGGCGTTGGACAGGCCGGGCTGCTGATCGAGAAGTTCCAGGCAGGAGTACTGCGGGACGGTCAGCTCATGCTCCCGCAGTGCTTTGTCCATGGCGTTGCGCAGGGCGGCCGAGGTCCGCTTGAGGCGGTATCCCACGTGCTCGGTGACGTCCTGGGCTGGATGCGGCGGGGGGACGGGCGTCCGATCTTCCATGTCAGCATTTTGACATGCAGGGTGACGTGCGCCTACAGTCCCAGATGTCAAAGTCCTGACATAGGAGTTACTGGAGGAACCATGACCACCACCGTTGAGGGTCCCGACTTCATCGCCCTGCAGGTCACGGACGTGATCGCCGCCGCGGCCTTCTTCGAGGAGCACCTCGGCCTGCACCGCGCCCCCGTCTCCCCGCCTAACGCGGTGGTCTTCGCCACCACCCCGATCCCCTTCGCTGTCCGCGAGCCGCTCCCGGGCACCGACCTGACCGGCGATTCCGCCCCGGGGCTGGGCGTGGCGCTGTGGCTGCGCACCGGCGACGCCACCAAGCTGCACGCACAGCTCGTCGCGGCGGGAGTCGAGGTCGCCGGCCCGGTGCAGGACAGCCCCTTCGGGCCGACGTTCACCTTCACCGGCCCCGAGGGCTACCGGCTCACCGTCCACGGAGGCTGACCATGACCGCCGCCGTCCTCACCCCTCGCGGCCCGTTCTCGCTCACCTCCGCCCTGCGCTTCCTCCAGGGCTTCACCCCCGCCCGCTACCAGGCAGGCAGCGACGGAGTGCTCCGGCTTGCCTTCCCCACGGACGACAGCCGCTTCACTGTCACCGCAGCGGTACGCCAGGACAGGACGGCGGCGGGCAGGCCCGGCCCAGTGCACGCCGACATCACGCTCCACCCGGCCGACCGGCTCTACGCCGACCCCGCACCGGCACAAGCCGGTGCCGGTGCGGGGAAGTGGGCGGCCGATCATGTCGCCCGCGTCCTGTCCCTGGACGTCGGCGGATCCCGTTATACGGCCTTGACCGATGCCGACCCGGTCGTCGCCGGTCTCATGCAGCAGTTCCCCGGCCTGCGGCCGGTCTGCTTCAACTCGCCGTACGAGGCGGCGGCGTGGGCAGTCATTGGACACCGGGTTCGGATGAGCCACGCCGCCGCCGTCAAGACACTGCTCGCCCAGCGACATGGTCACCGTGTCGCGGTCGCCGGCCAGGACCTGTACGCCTTCCCCGCGCCAGACGTCCTGCGCACCGTCACCAGCTTCCCCGGCCTGACCGAGGTGAAGCTTCAGCGGTTGCACGCCGTCGCCGACGCCGCGGAGACCGGCGAACTCGAGGCCGCACACCTGCGTGCCCTACCGGCCCAGGACGCTCTCGCAGCGCTGCAGAAACTGCCTGGCATCGGTCCCTTCTCGGCCGAACTCATCCTCGTCCGCGGCGCAGGACACCCCGCTGTCTTCCCCCGCCGCGAACCCCGCCTACGCCGCCATGACCAGCGCCTACGCCCTGGACGACCAGACCGCCAAACTGCCCGGCCTGCTGCGCATCGCCGACCGGTGGAAGCCCTACCGCAGCTGGATTGCCCTGCTGCTGCGCGCCCATGCCGACCCGCATACAAGCGAGGTGAGGACTCTCTCCGACCACGGGACAACCAAGGGTGGGGCCCACCCGATCGAGGCCACGGTGATGGCGCTGTGCAAGACGAGGCGGGCCGACCGGTACGACGATGTCGGCCGCCGAGATCACCCGGGTGATTGCCACGGGCCGCCGCCGCTTCGTCAGAAGCCCGCGACAGCCGCGCCAAGCAGGGGGACTGCTGGGGCGCTCCGCCGCCACGGTCGCGTCGCTCTCGTGGACTGTCAGGTTTGATCACTTGGTGTCCAATGCGGCCCAGGATGCGACGGGTGGCGGGCGGATCCGCCTGCGGAAATGAGCGGCAGGGTTCCGCTGGTACGCGGTACGGTGCGCCGATGTCAGCGATCAAGAAGTTCCAAGTCACCTTTGACTGCGCAGAACCCGAGCGCCTCGCTCGCTTCTGGTGCGAGGTGTTGGGGTACGTCACTCCGCCGCCACCGGAGGGGTTCACCACCTGGGACGATTTCAACCGCACCCTGCCCCCTGAGAAGCAGGGTTCATGGTTCGCCTGCAGTGATCCCTCAGGTGTGGGCCCGCGCCTGTACTTCCAGCGCGTCCCCGAAGGCAAGATCGTTAAGAATCGGGTGCATCTCGACGTCCGGGCCGGCACCGGGCTCGTGGGGGACGAGCGCCTCGCCAAGCTCGAAGCCGAGTGCGCACGACTGGTCGCGCTCGGGGCGACCCACGTGCGAACACTGTATGCCGATGAGGAAAACGAGTCGTGCATCCCCATGCTGGACATCGAGGGCAACGAGTTCTGTATCGACTGAGCACTCTCCGAGCCGGGGAGGTGGGGAGCCGCCTCCCTTGGGCCTCTATGGTCTCGTACGGGGAGGGGCCTACCCCATGAGGGCGAGGTTGTGCAGTCGGGCGGATGCCGTACATGGCGGTGTGAACGCCGTCGCCTATTAGACGGCAGTCGCGAAGGATCTGACTCGTAAATGGCCGTGCGAGGGCAGGGTTGATCGCCCCGGCTGCCGGGCTGAGGTGTGGAAGATCAGGCGGGTGTGAGGCCGGATGTGCCGACCCCAAGGGCGCTCAACTCAGCGGATGAGCCGTTGCCGACGTCGTTTGACCTGGCGCGGGTGCTGTTGCCCGTGGCTGGGTCCAAGGCCCTGATAGTCGGTGTCGATGGCGAGCATGCGCCAGGTGGCGATGACGATCTTGTGCATGACCGCGACGAGTGCGCGTTTCTTGCCCATACGCCTGATCAGCCGTAGGTCCTGAGCGTTGAGGCATGTGGGCTGCGGCGGCATCGCCGCGAGCGCCCGTCAGCCAGATGTTGCCGTGCGTCGTGACATCTGAGCAACTTCGCCCCGCTGACTGCCCCGCGGAAAGCACTCCCGCCAGATCTCCTCCGTGCGGTCCAGCAGCGAGTGGACTCCGGTGCGGGCGACGAAGCGGACGACGTACCGAACCCGGGTGGGCGGGGTCTTGATCCGCTGGTCGTCGTGGCGGCACTGGAGGGCGTACTGCATCTCCAGCCTCAGCTGGCCGGTGAGGCTGCGCAGATTGAGACGCTCGTGGCCGGGGGTTTGCTCCTCGTAGAGCTGGATGAACTCCGCAGGCTCCGGATAGCCGGTCTCTCGCCACCGGGCCCGGTGCGAGACGCAGAACGGCGCGCTGCCCTGTACCCACAGGTCACAGAAGCCGACCAGACACTCGGCGTGTTCCTCCTCCTGGTCCGCCGACGGCACCGTGGCCAGCCACGATTCCTGATCAGGGCGTCCGGCATAGCGCCAGGCCCACTCCTGCTTGGAGCACAGGCCGCGGCTGCGGACGCCGTAACGGCAGTCGGCCACCCGGCACGAGGCCAGCGGGGCGAATCCGCGCATGAGCGGCTCGGTCGTTGCGGCGAACTCCTCCAGATCGGGGCGGCCTTGACCGCTCCAGCGATGGTGGTGGCCGATGCAGAGTCCGTGACTGCGGCCGGTCCGCGAGCAGTTGGTGACCTGGCACGACGGGCCGCCGAAGACAAGGTCACCCGGGTTGATGTCGATGACCTCGGCGCGGAACTCGGGGCGGACGGCGGCCATCAGTTTCTCCAGCAGCCTGGGTTGGCGTGGTGCGGCGGCGGGCGTGGTCACCAGCGCACCTCCGTTCCGGTGAGGAATCCGGCTTTCTTCAGGGCCCGGCGGGCGTCCTCGGCGGTGAGGTGACCGTACGTGTCGGTCGTGGTGGTGAGGCATGCGTGTCCGAGGAGTTTGCTGACGACCTCGATCGGGGTGCCGCCACGGAGGAGCCGGGTGGCGTAGGTGTGGCGATACCAGTGGGAGTCGTAGTCGATGCCGGTCTTGCGGCGCAGGCGTCTGACCAGGTCGTATACGGCCGCGTAGGTCATTGCGTGACCGCGCGGGGCGCCCCAGAGATTGACGAACACGTAGTCGGAGTCGAGGTCGCCGTACTCGGTGTGCATGTAGTCGGCGTAGAGCCGGATCAGCGCGGCACTGACCGGGATCGTCCGGGTCGTCGCGGACTTGGTGCGGGCGCCGTTGTCGTTGAGCCGGGGCACCACCGACAGTTCGCGCTCGGCGACGGCCCAGTCCTCGTGCCGCAGCCCAAGGACCTCACCGATCCGCATGCCGGAGTCGAACAGCAGCCGGTCCCGCAACCGCTCGCAAGCGTCCAGGACCGTCTGGATCTCGGAGGCGGTGAGGATCCGCGGCAGCTTCTTGGGGGTCTTCAGCGAGATCGCGCGCCGGGGCTGCGGCTTGCCCTTGGTGACGTGGTGCAGGAACGGCTTCCACGCGGTGCTGCGGCGCCCGGCTGGCTGCCAGGTCGTCAGCAGCTCGCCCAGGTCGATGGCGTGGCGGGCAGCGTGCTGGGCGGCTGCCGCCCGCGGCCCGCAACGGGGCCGTCACGGTGCTGCCCTCTTCTGGGAGGCTCAGGCCCGCCAGGACGTCCTCGCGTACCGCCTCCCAGCCCTTGCCCTGAAGCAGGCGGGCGCGCGGGTCGGACCAGCGGTGCGAGGGGGAGGCGAAGGAGTCGCGGCGCTTGAGGGCTCGGAACAGCTGCTCCCGCACGCACCCCGCGTGCGCGTCGCGGTCCACCGCCCCCTGGGGCAGCTCGGCGTTCGCGTACACCGCCTTGCGCCAGTGCGCCGGCACCAGCTTGTCGTCGACCTCGCGCGGCAGCGGCGGCTTCTCCGACACCTTCCGCCGCGCCAGGGCCGGGAGCCGCTTCACCCCGGTCCGGATGCGCATCCCGCCGGTCGCCGCCCTCAGCGCCGACGTCTCGACCAGGCAGCGACAGGAACGGGCGCACGGTGTTGTAGCGCAGCGCGAGCGCCCCGCCCAGCGCAGTCTCGGCCGTGTCGTCGTCCTCCGGCACCAGGCTGACCACCGTGGCCGCCGCGCTGGAAGCGTGGCCTGGGGGGCTGTCGCCGGATGTGATCGCTGAACTCATCAACGTACAAACGCGTCTTCGTCGACAGGCTGCTGGCCACTTGGGTGGGCTCTGGGCCACGGCATCCCTCATGATGTGCGTGCCTGATGGTTCGGAGTGGACCGTTCAGTCGGCATGCCCGCGATCGGTGAGGTGCGGCTCCTGCTGGCCGAGCGCGCCTGTAGTGCCAGGGATCCGGCTGTGTGGGGCATCCGCGAGCGACGCCACGCCCGCATGCCGAAGTCGGCGAGCAATGGCTTCATGGCCGTGCCTGGCGAAATCCCGAAGTGCCGGATGAGATACACCGACGGCTGGCCTTGCAGGCCCAAGCGCCGAAGCGGCGGCGAGGCATTCTTCGTCCCCCTTTGCCCGCCCTAGGTCAGATGTGCCCGGCAACCAGGTAGCTGCGCGGCAGGTTTTCGAGTTCGACGGGGTTGGCGGCCGAGGACCAACGGCCGTACGAGGCGTCCGGGCGGCCTGGTTCGGTCACCACGTTCGTGTGCCAACCGTTCTCGATGAGGAAATCGCCGGGGTCGTCTGTGCCGAACTGCCAGGGGCTGCCGGCGTCCTCCAACTTACGGAGGAAGGGCTGCATGTAAGGGAAGCGGAAGATGCCGGTGCCGATCAGGTCGACCGTGAGTCTGCTGCCCGGCGCCGACAGTGCGGCAGCGCGGAGCACAACGTCGCCGGCCAGTTTCCGCGGCATGTAGAACAAGACCCCTTCGGTGAACCACATGGTGGGCTGGGAGGCGTCGTGCCCGGCCGCCGTCAGAGCCGTGCTCCAATCGTCCCCGAGGTCCGCCGGAACCGTCGTCAGGCTGTCCGACGGGGTGATGCCGGCCTTGTCGAGTACGGCGCGCTTGTAGCCGAGCACACTGGGCTGGTCGACCTCGAAAAGGGTTGTTCCCGTCGGCCAGTCGATCCGGTAGGCCCGCGTGTCGAGTCCCGCGCCCAGCCCAACCACCTGCCGGATGCCAGCCTCCAACGCGCTGTGCAAGGCATCGTCGAACCATCGCGTGCGGATCGGCAGGAAGGGGTTGCCCTCGTCGGAGGCCCGGGACGTGTGGAAGTGACTCAGCAGGTCCTGGCCGTGAGGTCCAGCGAGGAGCTCTGCGTACGGGTCGTGGAACAGTCGATCAGCGCGTGCGCTTTCGCGGGCTCGGGCAGCAGCAGTCCACAGGGAAGTCTGCCCGACGCCGTTCATCGTTTCGTCGCCCATGGCCCGCCAACCTAGCGGTGACATGGCCCGAGAGGGATCTCCCCAAGCAGGCATGCCCTTCCCGGCATGCCCTTCGGTCGGCCAATGGGTGCTGGTCCGCAGCGGTGTGCCGACAAGGATATGAACGAGTGTCATCTTGAGGCTCCAGGAAGGGAAGCGCCATGAAGGCCCAGGCACAACCAACGGATGAGACCTCGGCCGTGATCGCTCAGGAGATGGGGCAGATACTGTCCACCGGGCTCCTCGACAAGGACAGGGACTTCTTCCTCGCCGGCGGCGACTCCGTACGAGCTGTGGAGCTGATAACCCGCATCGTTGAGCGCTTCCGGGGCGCCACGGACGACGACGGCAAGGTTCTCGGCGCGGCGCTGCTACTGGCCGTGTTCGACGACGCCAGCCCCGAGGCCCTGGCCGCGGTGGTTGATGAGCACGTCTGACGGGTCGAACGTGTCGTTGTGGTCGGCAGGGGACATCGCAGATGCTGTGCGGAGGCGGAAGGTTTCCTCGCGGGAGGTCCTGGCTGCGTTCCGCGCCCGCGTCGACCGCTACAACGGGCCGCTGCGGCTGGTGGTCACTCTTGACGAGCGCGCCGAGCGGTGGGCGCACGAGGCCGACGAGGCCGTGCTGCGGGGAGACCCGCTGGGGCCCCTGCACGGTGTCCCGGTTACGGTCAAGGACAGCTTCGCGACCGAGGGCCTGCGGAGCACCTCGGGCCGTGAGGAACTCTCCGGCAACTTCCCGCGACAGGATGCCGAAGCGGTTGCCGGGCTCCGCCGAGCGGGAGCCGTCGTGTTCGGCAAGACCAACCTGGCGGCGGGATGCGCGGATGTCCAGTCGGCGAACGTGCTGTTCGGAGCTGCGGCGAATCCGTGGAACCCGGCGTACACGACCGGCGGGTCGTCTGGTGGCTCGGCCGGGGCGGTGGCAGCTGGATTCAGTGCTGCGGATCTCGGTTCGGACATCGCGGGATCGATCCGTATACCGGCTGCGGCCTGTGGCGTGTTCGGGCATCGGCCGAGTTTCGGAGTAGTCCCGATGCGCGGCCACATGCCGCCCTATCAGCCGGTCGAGCCGGACCTGGCAGTGGCGGGGCCGCTCGCCTCTTGCCCCGACGACTTGGAGACGATGCTCGACGCGACGGTAGGCCCGGGCCCGGTGGACCGGGTCGCCTGGCGAGTCGAGTTGCCGCCCGCCAGGTCCTCGGTCCGGGTGGCGGTTTGGGCGGACGATCCGTACTGCCCGGTGGACGGGGAGGTGCGCGATGCAGTGGAGCACGCAGCTGCTGTCCTGGCCGACGGTGGGGTCGCTGTGGAGGTGGCCCGGCCTTCCGGGATCAGGCTCGATGACAGCGATGACGTGGCCCGCAGGCTGCTGGCATCAGTGGCGCTCGGGGACTACACGGCAGGCGACATCGAGCAGATCAATGCCGGTCTGCGGCGGCCCGGGGCCGGCCTGGGCGCCGATTTCGTCGCTCAGAGCTACCGGGACTGGATGGAGGCGCACGCGCGGCGCGAGCGGCTGCGGGCCCGGTGGCGGCGTTTCTTCACCCACTTCGACGCACTGCTGCTTCCGGTGTCACCGGCTCTGGTGGGGCGGCACGACGCGCGCCCGTTCGACAAGCGGAGCGTTGTCATCGACGGCAATCCGCGTTCGTACTGGGACCAGATGGTCTGGGTCAACATGACCGGCTTGGCGGGGTTGCCGACCACGGTGGTACCGGTGCGCCGGGACTCGCGCGGTCTGCCGGTGGGCGTCGCCGTGGTCGGACCGTACCTGGAGGACCGGACGCCGCTCGCCGTCGCGCGTCGGCTCTCCGTGCTGCTGGGGCCGTTCGGCCGCCCGGAACTGACGGCCTGGCAGCCGCCGACGGACCGTGACATCGGCCGAAGCGCGCCGGAGTCCGTCTCATGCCTCCCGGGGACGCAGGGCCGCACCTTGCCTGTGGACATTTGACGTGAATTCTTGACAGCATCCCGAGACTTTCTCGAAACTCTCAGGAGACTCAGGTGATTCTATTCACCCGCCGGGAGGGAGCGGAAACGCGGAGGACGATCACCGCGCTGGCTCTCCCTATCTTCGCCGCCGAAGCGGTGAATTTCCTGGCCCAGCTGATCGTCGTGGCGCTCCTCGGGCACATGGGCAACGACGCCATTTACGTGAGATCGGTGTACCAGCCGATCGCCTTGCTGATGTTGGCGCTCACCGTGGCCTTCTCTGTAACCAACCAGGTCGCCACCGCGGTCAGTAAAGGTGCGGGACGTCCGCGGGACGTCATGACACACGTGGCCAGCCTGGCGCGGATCTGGATTGTCTGCGCCACCGCGGTCTGCGTCGTCCTGGTGGTCGTGGCGCCCTGGCTCGCTGACCTGTTCGGCGTCGGCCCCGACCTGCACGACGAGTTCGTCAACTTCCTGCGCTGGATCAGCCTGGCCGGACTGCTGGCCGTCGGCCCGGAGTTGTGCGCGTCGAGTCTGCGGGGGTACGGACACGCGCGGCGGGCCACCGTCCTCGTCGTCTGCACGGCGGTTGTGCAGATCGGGACCGTGGCCGGGCTCGGGCTCGGGGCCAGGTTCGGGGTCGAGGCGGTCCCGGTCGCCCAGACCTTCAGTGCGGTCATCGGCACCATGGCGGGGCTGGCAATGCTGCGGGGCACAGCGCTGTGGCATCCGCCCGGACTCCGGCTCTGGCGGCCCGACGCCCTGCGGGGGCTCCGCTGTATCGGTGTCCCGGTGGGCGCGTCGCTCCTGGTCATCTCGGGATACAACTTCGCAGTGCTGGGGCTGATCGGGCGCTACGGCCACGAGGTGGTGGCCGGGTTCTCCGCAGCGCTCACGCTGCAGAACCTGGTCCTCCTGCCGGGCACGGTCATCGGCACGGCCACCGCGATCGTCATCAACCAGCAGCGCGGAGCGAACGAATGGGGCCGCATGGTCGAGTCGGTGCGCAGAGGCCTGGAGATGTCCGCCGGGCTCTACGCGCTCGTCGCCGTGGCGGTGTGGGCGTTGGCCTCCCCGGTGGCGCACCTGCTCAGCAGCGACTCGCAGGTCTCCGCCTCGGCGCAATCGTACCTGGGTGCCGTTGCGTTCAGCTTCTTCTTCCAGGGGCCGGTACTGACAGCGCTGACCGTTATGGAGCAGACCGGTGGCGGCTTGCGGGCTCTCGTCCTCAACACGGTCTACTTCGGCCTCATCGTGGTTGCCGGCGGGCTCTTGGCCCCGACGCTCGGCGGCGCGCGCGGTTTCTACGAAGTGGTGGCGTGGAGCAACGTCATTGGCGTCGTCGTGCCCGTCCTGGTTGTCCGCCATGTGCGGCAGGTGTCGCAGTCGGGGCTCACCCGGGTGCCGGCCGCATCGGGCTGACACCGGATCACGGGGCCCGCGTATGCGGCATCAAGGACCCGAGGTCCGCCCAGGCAGCGTAGACAAAGCGGTATACCCGAATCGGCTGATTGTCCATCCGGAATACTTCGAATAAGGTTCACGGTATGCATGATAAGGCGCCTGCCTTTCTTTCCCGGCTGCGAACTTCACTCAGTGTGCGACCGGCCGCGCCATTTGTTTTTCTCGGGAATTTTGAGGTCGAACGGGAATGGGGTAAGGGTGAACCAGGTCTGCCGAAATTCCACTCGCCATCGTCCGACCTGGTGGTCAACCGGATGGACGAATTCGCGTTGACCTTGGCCGGACCGGGCGATGTCGTCGTCCTCAAGGAAGAACCGGACTCTGAATACGTCGACTACCTCACCGCGCTGGGCTGGCAGCAGCCGCAGGTCCTGGTGCCGGCGGCAAGCGACCCGACGCGCGACGTCACGGAAGACGCGCTGGCGGACGGGGAACTGCTGCAGGATCTGACCGGTCTACGGGACCAGGGTGCGTTGATCGTCGCCCATGGCGTCTCCGACCGGGTGGAGCGGCTTTCCCGGGAGTGTGGTCTGCCGCTGGCCGCACCGGCGGCGGATGTCTGCAAGCACGTCAACAGCAAGATCTACAGCAGGCGGTTGGCGGAGCGGCTGGGACTGCGGCAGCCGGCGGGTCGGTGGTGCGACAGCCTGGAGCGCTGGAGCCAGACGCTGCCGTGGGCTCGCGAGGTGCTGCGCGGCGGCGGAAAGGTCGCGGTGAAGGACGCCTTCGGGGTCTCGGGCAAGGGCATCCTCCAGATCAGCGAGGTGTCTCGGCTGGACCAGCTGGACCGGATGTTCACCCAGCGGAGCACCCGGCGGGGCGATCGCCGGCTCGGCGTGGTGGTCGAGGAGTGGGTGGCCAAGTCTGCAGACCTGAACTACCAGTTCACGCTGGCCCGCGACGGCTCCGTCCACCTCGACTTCATCAAGGAGGCGCTGACGGAGAACGGCGTGCACATGGGCCATCTCGTGCCCGCCCGGATATCGGCCGAGGTACGCGACGAGATTGCTGCCGCGACCGTCGGCATGGGCCAGACGCTGGCGGCGGACGGCTACTACGGGGTCGTCGGCGTGGACGCCATGCTCGACCCCGACGGGGGGCTGTACCCCCTGACGGAGATCAACGCACGCAACAACATGTCCACTTACCAGGAATCCCTGCTCGAACTCCTCCCCTCTTCCGGGGTCAGCGCGCTCGCCCGGCACTACCCCGTCGTGCGACCCCGGCCCGCGTCGTTCGGTGCGGTCCGGACCCTGCTCGGCGATGCACTGTTGACCTCGCCGGACGACGGCAGCGGTCTGCTGGTCAACAACTTCGCGACGGTCAACTCCGGCATCACCGCCGGCGGCGCAGGACGGCTGTACGGAATCCTCGTCGGCCCCGACGCGGAGACGGTGAGCGCGTTGGACAAGCGGGTGACGGAGCTACTGGCCCAGTGGCAGGAGGACAGCGCACATGAGTGAGACACCGCACCGGGCTGCGCCCCCGTCCCGCAACGACGCGACGCAACCGCCCGCAGAGAGATTCGGGTACGCGAGCTTCCCCGCCGCCGAACTGGCCGAGCGCTACGGGACCCCCCTGTTCGTCTACGACGCGGATGAGCTGGCCGCCCAGTACCAGGGCCTCAGGTCCCGCCTCCACGACGCGGTCGAGGTCTTCTACTCGCTCAAGGCCAACCCGAACATTGCCATCTGCCAGGTGCTGCACCGGCTCGGGGCGGGCGCCGAGGTCTCCTCCCTGGCGGAGCTGGTCACTGCGCAGCGGGCCGGGGTGGAGGCCGAGCGGATCATATTCCTGGGCCCGGGCAAGAGCGAGGCGGAACTCGCGGCCTGCGCGCGCGGCGAGGCCGGGCTGCTCATCGCGGAGTCCCTGGCCGAACTCGACCAATACGAAACCCTGGTGGCCGCCCTCGACCGGACCGCACGCGTGCTCCTGAGGGTCAACCCCGAGTTCCAGGTCAAGGGCGCCGGCCTGACCATGGGAGGCAAGCCGCGGCAGTTCGGCATCGACGAGGCCGAACTGCTGAACTGCGAGCCGGTGGCCGGCCGGTGGCCGCACCTGGAGGTCGTCGGCATCCAGGCGTACATGGGCACTCGCATCCTGACGGAGGCCGTCGTCGCGGCCAACACCGAGCGCATCCTCGACCTGGGGGAGCGGATCACCGCGCACCTGGGGTGCGCGCTGGACATCGTCGACATCGGCGGCGGGCTCGGCGTGGCCTACTTCGACGGGGAGCGAGATCTCGATCCGGTCGCGCTGACCGACGCGGTGAACGCGGTCGTGCGGGCGTTCCGCGACCGGCACCCTGGCACCCGCGTTCTGATGGAGCTCGGTCGCTACCTCGCTGCGACGGCGGGCACCTACATCGTGAAGGTGCGGTACGTCAAAGAGTCCCACGGCGAACCGTTCGCCGTCGCCGACGGCGGTACCAACCACCACATGGCCGCGGTCGGCACGGGCTCGTTCGCGCACCGCAACTTCCCCGTTGGTCTGCTCAACCGCGCGGCTCCACTGGACGACCGTCCCTGGAACCTGTCGGGCCCGCTGTGCACGCCCAACGACCTGCTGGTCAAGAAGGCCGCACTGCCCCGGCTGCTGCCCGGAGACCTCGTGGGCATCGCGCGATCGGGCGCCTACGGACCGTCCGCCTCCCCAGGGCTGTTCCTCAGCCACGGATTTCCGGCGGAGGTCATGGTGCTCGACGGCACCCCCCACCTGGTCCGCCGCCGTGACAGCGTCGACGACCTGCTGAACAAACAACTGGCAATAGAAGGCTACTAGGAGCACTTGTGACCCAGAACGTACCGAACGTCCAGGACATCCAGGACATCCAGGACAAGGACATCATCAGGGTGCTGGAGCAGGCTCTGTCCAGGGAACTGCCGGAGGCCACCGGGGAGACCAGGCTGTTCGAGGAGCTCAATCTCGACTCCACGGCCGTCCTGGAGGTTCTCATGGCGATCGAGGAGGAGCTCGGCGTCGCCTTCGACCCGGAGTCACTCGAACCCGAACACCTCACCTCCGTCAGCGCGCTGACCCAGTTCATCCGGTCTCAGAGCTGACGGAGTTTCCGGTCGACGGCGCACACCGACCGCCCCCCGGACCAGGTGGAAGCCGTCCACGCGAAGACATCACCTCGTACCGATGGGAAGGCAGGATGAGCGACTGTGTGACAGTGTCCGACGGATGCCGGCTGTGGACGGCATCCGAGGGCACCGGCCCGCCGATCGTCTTCGTGCACGGCGGACCGGGACTGTGGGACATGTTCGGCGAGCTGGCGAAGACGCTGTCCTCTGTGTTCACCACCTACCGCTGGGACCAGCGCGGCTGCGGCCGTTCCCATTGGCCGGGCCCGTACAGCCTGGAGCGGACTCTGGAGGACCTCGACGAGGTGCGCCGGCACTTCGGCCACGAGCGGATCACCCTGGTCGGCCACTCCTGGGGTGCCAACTTGGCGCTGCACTACGCCCTGCTCCGTCCGGAGCGCGTGTCCCGCCTGGTCTACCTCTCCGGCACCGGCCTGGGTCGGCCGAAAGACACCGACTGGCGCCGGATGCGCGACGTCATGAGGCCCCACCTGGACCGCATCGACGATGTACTGCGCTCCGGCCCGTCGCCGGAGCGCGACCGGCAACTGCTGTTGTGGCGCCTCTCGTTCGGCTTCGTCGACCAGGACGCCGGCCGGCACTTCGCCGCCCGGCTGACCGACCCGTGCTTCACGCTCAACCACGAGTACGCCAGGGCGCTGTCCGGCGAGACCGCACAGTTCACCGAGGAGCAGGGCGTAGCAGCCTGCTCCTCGCTGCGGGTACCGACGCTGGTGCTGCACGGCACGCACGACAGTCAGCCCCCGGCGGTGACCGACAGCCTGGTCGAGGCGCTGCCGCTGGTACGGCAGGTGCTGATCGACGACGCCGGGCATTACCCGTGGGTGGAGCAGCCGTCGGCGACCGAGAAGGCTTTGTGGTCCTTCCTGATGGAGGACGCCGCGGCCGGCCCCTCCGCGACGTCGGGGCGCGCCTGACCGGCCGTCCGCCCGCGTGCCCCTCTTCCACGCCCCACCCCTCGGAGTGAGATCTCGTGTCCACGCAACCCACTCGGCACAAGCCCCGCATCGGCATCCTCTATGACGGCGGGTCGGCGAGTCCGGTCGACATCTTCAAGGCGAGCCGCAGGCTCTGCGAACCGGTCTTCGTCGTGGACCGGGATCCCGCCGAAGCGGGCACCGCCGCCGTGCCCGGCGACTTCGTCAACCTTGCGGGCACCGACCACGCGAGCGCCGCCAAGATCCTGCGCGACCTGGGCGTCGAGCACATCATCACCTTCAGCGACCGTCAGCTGGTGCGCACCGCGGAGATCGCCGCCGCGGCGGGGTACCGGTTCCTGTCGATCGCGTCGGCCACCGCGTGCCGCGACAAGCTGGTTCAGCGGCGGACCCTGGCCGAAGCGGGCGTCGACGCGGTGCGCTCGGCCGCCCTGGACGACCTGGCCGAACTGCCTGCGGTCGTACGGGAGGTCGGGCTGCCCGTGGTTGTCAAACCCCGCGAAGGGGCGGGCAGCGTCGACACTGTGCGCCTCGACACCGTGGCGGAGGCGGAGCGGTGGAGCGCCGAGCAGGCCGAGCGCATCGCTACGGTGCCCGGCACCTTCCGCGACTTCGTCGTGGAGGAACTGCTCGTGGGCGACAGCACGTACGCGGGCCCCGACTTCGGCGACTTCCTGTCGGTGGAGTCGGTGGTGCAAGGCACAAGCATCCGCCACCTGTGCGTCACGGGAAAGTTCCCGCTCACCCCGCCGTTTCGCGAGTGTGGCCTGTTCGTGCCCAGTACGGCGGCCGCCGACGTGGAGGAGCGGTGCCGCGAACTGGCCGAGGCGGCCATCCAGGCCCTCGGAATCGACCTCGGTGTAGTCCACACCGAGATCAAGCTGACGCCCACGGGCCTGCGGATCATCGAGGTCAACGGCCGGCCTCCCGGCTATATGACGGAACTCCTGCGCCGGGCCTCCGGCGGGCGCTACGACATGACCGCCGCCGCCCTGCGGATGGCGCTCGGGCTGCCGACCGACCTGCCCACGCTGCTCGACCAAGTCACCTACGTGTACTTCGTCCAGCCGCCGCAGGACGCCACGCGGCTGGTCTCCATCGGCGAGCCTGACGCGATCGCCCCCATCCCCAACGTGCGCCGATACCAGGCGTTCGTGGAGGCGGGAGCGCCCATCGACTGGCGCTGGGGGACCAGCGGGCACATCGGGCTGATCCTCGGTGAGGCGGCCGACCACCAGGCCGCGCTCACCGACATCGACACCGCCCTGAAGGCGCTCCGGATCACGTACGCGTAGGCGCGACCCCGTCCTCGGACGCCGACAGGGCGGCGAGGGCGTGGTAGTCGGCCTTGCCGTTCGCCGTCACCGGCAGGGTCTCGTGCGTGTGCCAGCGCCGCGGGACCATCGCCGACGGCAGCCGGGTGCGGAGAAACGCGAGCAGCTCCTCCGAGGGGGGAAGGACGCCTTGGTGCGGCACCACGTGCCCCACCAGTTGGCGCCCGTTGCCGTCGGCCGCTGCGACCACGATCACCGCGCAGTCGGCCACCGCGTCGTGCAGCCGCAACGCGGCCTCGATCTCGCCGAGTTCCATGCGGACCCCGGAGACCTTGACCTGGCGGTCCAGCCTGCCGACGTAGCGCAGCACCCCGTCGGACACCGTCACCACGTCGCCGCTGCGGTACAGCCGGCCGCTGGGAGAGCCGGGGTCGAGCGTGTCGCGGAAGAAGGCCGACCTGGTGGCTCGCTCGTCGTCGAGGTAGCCGCGGCCGGGCGGCAGCCCGCCGACGAACAGCTCCCCGCTCTCGCCCGGGCGGGCGGCGCGCCACCGGTCGCCCTCGGCGACCAGCACGTACAACGAGGTGTTGATGACGGGGGAGCCCACCGGCAACCGCATGCCGGCGAGGTCGTCCTTGGTCACCACGTGGTGTGTGACGTCGTCGGAAGTCTCGGTGAATCCGTACGCGTTGACCACCGTCGCGCCGGGGTACCCGGCCAGCAGCCGGCCGGCCAGCTGCGGAGTGAGCTCCTCGCCGGTGGACACCAGCGAACGCAGCGGCGGCAGCTCCCGGCCCGGATGATTCTCGGCCTCGTCGGCCAGCCATTCCAGGACGGTCGGCACCAGCTCCACCACGGTGACGTCCCGTTCCCGCAGGTGCCTGACCAAAGACCGTGGGAAGGCCGTCTCTCGCTCATCGAGCGCCGCGACCCGTCCGCCGACCAGCAGGGGGGCGAGCATCTGCCATATGGCGATGTCGAAGGTGAGCGGCGCGGTCAGGCCCAGGCTGTCGGCGGGGCCCAGTTCCAGGTCGACCACCTTCGCCCACAGGTGGTTCGTCATGCCCTGATGGTCGATCAGAGCGCCCTTCGGGACTCCCGTGGTACCCGAGGTGTAGTACGCGTACCGGGGCTCGTCGGGGTCCTGGCACCGCTCACGGAGGTCTGCCGGACCGTCGGTCCCTCGGGCCGGGCCAGGGAGATCGAGCAGGGTCACCCCGGCCGCGTCGGCCGCACCGGCCAGGCGGTCCGACTTCCCGTCCCGGTGGTAGGAGACCACGTGACGGGCGCGGCTTTGACGCAGGACGCGGACGAGCCGGTCGTGGGGCCACGTCGCGTCCACGGGCAGGTACGTCACGGCCAGGCTCTCCAGCGCCAGCAGCAGGACGACCGAGTCCGCGCTGCGCGGCCCCGCCGCGGCGACGACGGCACCCGGACGGCAGCCCAGGCCGGTCAGGGCGTCGCGGACCCCGGCCACCCGGTGGGCCAGCTCCCGGTAGGTGACGCTTCCGTTCCGGTCCGCCACGGCCACGGCGTCGGGAGTCTGCTCCGCCCAGTGCGTCACGTGGCCGCAGACGGTCAGCGTCACGTCGATGGGGTGGTCCCGGCGCAGGCGCGCAGAGACCGCGAGCCGCACCTCCGCCGCGGAGATCGGCAGCGGCCCGAGGTCCGGGACGAGGCGGCGCGCATCGTCCGCCGGTACATCCTGCATGAGGTCTTCCTCGTTCGATTCGTACCGTGTGCTCACGTCAGACATCCCGGGCTTCGGGCCGGACGGTGGTGCCGTGCGTCTCCAGTTCGCTGAAGAAGCCGTCGATCGTGGAGAGTTCCCCCGTGCGGGAGCACTCCCCGTGGACGAACGCACCCAGCGCCAGGTCCAGCACGCCCAGTCCGAAGGGCGAGAACAGCACCGTCCTGTCGGTGGGTGGCGTGACCTTCCCGGTGAGCACGTCGTACAGAGTCCCGTCGAGGAAGTCCCGGCTGCCGGTGCGCTGTTCGGTCAGATGGACCGACGTGTGGGCCTTCAGGCAGTGCTCGACGTCGTCGACGAAGTTGGCGGCGGAGAGCACCACTTCGGTCGAAACGTCGCGCAACGAGACGTGCAGCACCAGCGGGGCGTGGCCGAACCAGGCCGGGTCGGTGACGTGCGGTGTGCCGGCGGTCGTCGCGAACACGATGACGTCGCTGGCGCGAATGATCTCCTGTGCGCTGTCGAACGCCTCGATCGGGGTCCGGCTGGTCGTCCGCAGCTGCTCGCTGAACCCCCGGACACGATCGGCGGACGTGTCGTACACACCGATGCGTTCGAACGGCCAGTCGGCGGCGGCAAAATACGTGTGGATGTACCGGGCGATCAATCCGGTGCCGATGAAGCCGACACGGCCCACGGAGGACCGGCCGCGGCTGAGCTGGGTCGCGGCCAGGGCGGCCGATGCGGCCGTGCGGCTCGCGCTGATGACCGAGCCCTCCAGGCAGGCGTACGGGTAGCCGGTGCCGAGGTCGTTGAGCAGCAGCACGGCGGAGGCCCGGGGCAGCCCCGCGCTGACGTTGTCGGGGAAGCTGGAGATCCACTTGATGCCGGCGCTCTTCACGTCACCGCCCACGGAGGCCGGCAGTGCGATGATGCGCTCCTTCGGGCGGTCGGGGAACCGCAGGAAGTAGGACGGCGGGTTGACCGTGTCGCCCGAGCCGTGCAGCCGGTAGGCGGACTCGACGAGGTCGATGACCTCGCGTTCGCGCCCGGCCAGGGCCGCCTGCACGGACCGGCCGGGGATCACCGCGAACGACGGTGGGGCGGGGTGGTTCGTCATCAGGGGTTGCCTTCCTCGGGTGGGTAGCGCAAGGCCTGCTCGCCGAAGTGGTCGACAACCCACGGGTCGTCGTAGATCGTGGCGACGTACCGGTCTCCCAAGTCAGGGGCGATGGTCGCGCATGTCAGCCGGTGGTCCCGGTCATTGCGCTCCAGCCAGTCGAGCGCGCCGCTGAGCACCGTGCCGCTGGACCCACCGAGCAGGAACCCGTGCCGGGCCAGCATCCGGCAGGTGCGGACGGTGTCGGCTTCGGTGACGTGCACGACCTCGTCGATCAGCGAGCGGTCGACGATCGGCGGGCGCACGCCGGCGCCGAGCCCGGGGATGTAGCGGGGCGCCGGGGGCCTGCCGAAGGTCACCGAGCCCACGGCGTCCACTGCGACGACGCGCGTCGGCAATGCGTTGTCGTGGAGGTAGCGGGCACAGCCCATGATGGTGCCGCCGGTGCCGACCCCGACGAACAGCACGTCTAGGTCGGGGAAGCGTTTCACCATCTCCGGGGCCGTCGTCTCGTAGTGGGCGCGCCAGTTCGCCTCGTTGACGTACTGGTTCAGCCACAGATGACGGGGGTCCCGTTCGCACAGCGAGCGCACGTGGTCCTGTCTGCTGCGCAGGTAGCCGCCCGTGGGATGCATCTCGTCGACGACGACCACCTCGGCTCCGAGGGCGCGCATGATCTGAATGGACGCCTCGTTGCAGCGCGGGTCGGTCACGCAGACGAACCGCAACTCCTTGCTCGCGGCGACCACGCTGAGCGCGATCCCGAGATTTCCCGAGGAGGATTCCACCAGGATGGAATCCTCCATGATCACGCCGTCCCGCTCGGCCGCCTCGACCATGGAGACGGCCGAGCGCAGCTTGACCGATCCGCCGAAGTTGAAACCCTCGCACTTCGCGTACAGCCTGCGGCCGAGGGTTGGTTGGAGGTCGATGTACACGTCGGATTCGATGAGTTCGTGCGCCGCGGATATGACAGGCATCCACAACATCCCCTCTGGCAAAGAGACTCGACTGGCCCACTGACGGACACAGGCCGGTAGGGGCAGCCGCGCGGGGGCAGCGCCCGGGCCGGGTGCGGCGGATCAGTCGACGACCGACTTCGCCTCGCGCTGGAACGCCTGCCACAGCGAGTCGACGGTCCGGAACGTCGACTCGTGCAGGGCCTCCTCGGGCAGTTCCCTGCCGAACGTGTCCTCCAGATCGGCCAGCAGGCGGACCGTGCCCAGGGAGTCCAGGCCCAGGTCCTCCAGGAGGCTGTCATCGGTCAGCACCGCATCGCCGACGTCCGGAAGGTGGCTACGGAGAACGGCGAGATAGGTGTCGTGTTCGGACGACACAGTCATGATGGTTCCTAATCGCAGGTGTGGTGCAACGCCACTGTGATGGCTTGGTCGTGCCCACTACCGACGGGTGTGGGCGGTTCCGGCGTCAGGGCCGGGGAACGGAAGCGAAGACGTGCATCCGCTGGATGGCGCCCGCGCCTTCCATGAACTCGATGCCGCGGGCGTCCCGCAGCAGCTTCTCCAGATACGGGTGCTCAAGCAGCCCTCCGGTGCCGAAGCACCGGCTCGCATAGCGGGTCGCCTGCTCGGCCAGCGCCGCCGCCCGCACCTTCGCCGCCGAGCTCAGCTCACCCTTGGACGGGTCGCGGTCGGCTTCGGCGGCGGCACGCAGAGTGAGCCGGCTCACCGACTCGATCTCCAGCCGCAGCCGCTCCAGGCCGTCGCGCAGGGACGCCGGCAGTCCCGGGCGGTGTTCCGCGACGTAGTCGTGCGCGGCCTGGGCGACACCCACTCCCATCGCGGCCACGACGGGCCGCAGCAGGTTGAAGGTGCGCAGCCAGCCCCACAACCCGCCACGGGTCGCCGACAGATGCGACCCGAGCACCCGCTCCCGGGGTATCGGAACGGAGTCGAAGGTGATCTCGCTGAGCTCAACGCCCCGCAACCCCAGAGTGGGTACCGGGACGGCGGAGAATCCCGGATCGCCGGCATCCACGAGTACGGCGGTCGCCGACAGCGGCCCTCCGCGGCCGCGTTTGGCAAAGGCCACGCCGATCTGGGCGCGCGTCCCGTTGCCGATGTACCGCTTGGTGCCGTCGAGCGCTAACGCCTGAGTGTCGGGGTCGTTGGTCAGCCGGGTGCTCATCCCGCCGGCGTCCGAGCCGCCCCGGGGCTCGGACATTGCGAAGAAGGCCCACGTGGGTTCCGAGACCACCCGGCCGAAGAACCACTCCTGCTGGCGCTCGTCGCCGAGCATGGCGACGGCCGCTCCGGCCATCGGCGCACCCGGTGCGGCGAGGAGGAAGCCGAGGTCACCTCGCGCCGCCTCCATCATGAACACCACCCGCTCCAGGGCGTCCATCAGGTGGAAGCGGTACGGGCCCACCTTCAGCGGCTCGCTCTGGTAGGCCGGCGGGACCTGCAGCGCGCTCAGTTCGAGAAGCAGCGGCACGTCGAGCCGCCGGTGGATCGCGGACGGGTCGCGGTCCAGTTCCAGGCCGTACGGACGGATCGCGGCCGCGAACTCCGCTGCCTGCCCCCTCAGCGCCGTCAGCCGGTCGTCCAACGCGATCATCCTTCGCCCCTCACGTAGAGGTGGGAGACAAGCTCGGAGAGGTGGGCCGTGCGCCCGGGGCCGTCGGCGGTGAAGCCGTGCGCTCCCGTGAGCCTCAGCAGCGTGCGGTCGACCTCGGTGATCCGGTCGTGGAGCAGGCGGAGCTCGCCGGGCTCAGCGCCGTCCGCGCCGAGACAGGTCTCGTTCTCCCGTTGCCCGATGACCGCGTCGGCCAGCGCCCCCTGCACCAGTTGCTGGTCCAGCAGGAGTCGGTCGCCGGACGTGCGGTTGCCCAGGTGGGCCACGACCGACCGCAGCAGGGCCTGCGACCAGGCGTGACGGACCCCCGCCAATGCGGCCAGGCACGCGGCATCGAGTTCGGTGCCGGGTACCGGCAGCCCGGAGCGGAGTGCGACGACGTCGTCGAGCGGGGGCAGCAGGACGACCGTCTCGGCCGCCGGGTTCCGGCGAAGGCGCTGCCCGTCCACGACGAGGTGCTCGATCGAGTCCAGGGCGTCGGTCGGCACCAGGGCGTGCCCGCCCGGTCCGACCAGCGCGGCACCCGTCCCGGCCATCCGCAGGTGGAAAGCTGCCAGATCCTGGACCGGGGTCCGCTCCGGCGGCGTTCCGGCGTCCGCCACCTCCGGCGTGCGCCGCGCGGCGGACGGCAGACCGCTGGCGGTGCCCGCCGTGTCGGCCCGGTGGGTCTTGGTCGTCATCGTGCCGCTCCCGTGTCGAGGCCGCAGACGCTGAGGTACTTCAGGCGTGGGTCGTAGTCCGCGAGGACGACCCGCCCGGCGCCGCCGGCTGCGGCGCGGTGCTGGGCCAGCGTGGCCCACAGCCCGGTGCACGGCAGGCCGTCGGGTACCGGCACGATGTCCGCGGCCACGTCGGCCTTGGACCAGTACGGCGCCAACTCCGGCCGACAGATGGCGGTGATCCGTTCGGCGTCCCTGGCGACCGCGCTGAGGTGCCCGACGATCTCGCCCGTCGGCACGCTCACGTACTGGCTGATCTGCGGGGTGCCGATCTCCCCGTCCCGTTCCAGGACGAGAGCCACGGCCGAGTCGCGCAACGGCCGGATGTCCTGTGGGATCGGAGGCCCCGTCAGCACTGCAGCCTGGTCCATGACGACCACGAGCGACCGTCCGTGTCCGCCCGGAGGCAGGGTGCGCGCTGCCAGCCGCAGGGCTGTGAACGCGGCGGCGGCGCCCTGGTCGGAGACGGCGAACACGGTCCCCGTGCCATCGAGGGCGTTCTCGACATACGGCATGGGGAAGCCTGGTTCCGCGTCCGGCGTGGCGTTGGCCAGGATCGCCGCGTCGAATCCCTGTTGCTGGGGCCCCAGGCGGTCCAGCACTGCCTCGATCATGTCGTGGAACGTGGTGCGGCCCGCGGCGAGGTACCCGTCGTCCCAGTGCAGATCGAACAGTTGCCACAGGTCCTTGAAATACGGGTAGTCCAGTTCGTGGAAGGGGCCGCCCCGGCCGAACTCCAAGTGCTCCACGCGGGCCAAGCGCAATCCCGCCAGGGCGGTGTCCGGCTGCGGTCCGATATACAACGTCGCTCGTTCCTTCCGGCTCAGTGCTCGAAGACCATGGCGGAGAACGTGGCGCCGAGACCGACCGCGGTCATGACATAGCGGTCACCGGGCTTGAGCCGTCCGGAGTCCCGAGCCGAGCAGTAGTTGATGAACGCGTCGGCGCCGAAGCAGTGGCCGACCACGGGGAGGTTGTCCATGAAGATGCGGTCCTTCTGGCCGATCTGGAGGGTTCGCAGCACCTTGAGCCAGGAGAGCCGGTTCACGTGGTGGGGCAGGACCAGGTCGATGTCCCCGGGTGTCATGCCGGCTTGGTCGAGCGCGGAGGTGATCACGCCGCCCAGCACGTCGGCGTAGCGGTCCGCCCACCGCTCGTGGTCCTCCGGCGTCATCCGGGACCCGCGGTGGAACTCGCCCAGGATGCGGGAGGCGAAGCCGAGCAGCCGGTCACGGCCGGCGCCGGCGCGGACGAGGATGGCCGCGACGCCCTCGCCCATGACGGCCGTGACGCCCAGCACGTGGGCGTCCGTGGTGAAGGTCTTCTCCCCGACGAAGACCAGCGCCAGCGCGTCCGGCTCACTGTCTTCGGCCAGCATCCGGCCCGCGAGTTCGACCGACATCAGTGCGGAGGCACAGGCCTGCTGGTTGAGCGAGAACGCCTGGGCATTCCTCAGCCCCAGGGCGTCCCGCGCCTCGTGCAGGGGGTTGAGCGGATACGGGACGGCGACCGGCATCGTTCTGGCCTGAAGGATGTACCGTACGCGGTCCTCCTGGCCGGCCAGTTCCTTCAGCCCGCGCCCCGCCGCGATGAGCTGACCGGCCATTCCGAGATCCGGGTCCGTCCGGATCTCGGAAAAGCCGTAATACTGCTTGTAAATCTTGATCTCGCGTTCGCTGAGCCCATATGCGCGCAGATACTCGGCTATTGACTCGCTCTTTGCGGGCAGATAGGCCGATACTGCAGCCAGTGATGTCAAGGGCACCTCCCGATCCAGGCATGCGCGTATCAAGGATCGGAAAGCCGCCCGTGGGCCGGTAGCGTCCCCCGGGCGCCCGAAGTACCTACCGCTTCAGGTAGGTACCAAGAGACCACGCTCCCGGCATGGGGGGCCCACCAGGCGAAATCCGCCGCGGGAGGGCGGCGATGACCCCCCGGAGCCGCCGGTCGGCCCGTGCCGCGCCAAGTTCTGGTGGTACACAGGTACGGTCACCACAGCGTGTGGCGCGCTCCGTTCCGTCATGTGTGGATGCCGTACGGGTCACGCTCACTCTGCGCGCCCATTTTCGCCTGCGTGAGCATTCACGGCAGGTCGGCCACCGGTTCCGGCTTTCCATCGGGGCGATCCTTTGAGCGAGCACGTCCGGGAATGCTCCGGACCAATGGAGGCGAGCATTTATGACCATTCCCATGACCATCGACGGGCGGCCGGTCGTAACCAGGAAGACGCTTTCGGTGGTCGACCCAGCCACCGGCAAGGTTGCGGCGGAGGCCCCCGCGTGCGCCCCGGAAGAGCTCGGTGCGGCGGTGGAGGCAGCTGCGCGAGCGTTTGCGCCTTGGGCCGCGCGGTCCCTTGAGGAGCGGGCGGCCTTCGTGGGGCGCTGCGGCGACGTGCTCGCCGAGCACGCGGAGGAGATCGCCGCACTCCTCACCATGGAGCAGGGCAAGCCCCTCGCTCAGGCCCGTGCCGAGGCGGAACTGTCGGCCTCGTGGTTCGGTGACACCGCCGCGCTGCGGCTCGGCGTCGAGCCACTGGTGGACGACGGCACCGCGTCGGTCACGATGCGGCGCGTGCCGCGCGGTGTGGTCGCGGCGATCGCGCCGTTCAACTTCCCGCTCATCCTGTCCGTCTGCAAGATCGCGCCGGCGCTGCTCGCCGGCAACACCGTGGTGGTCAAGCCGTCCCCGCTCACCCCGCTTGCCACGCTGCGCATGGTGGAGGTCCTGGCGAAGGCGCTGCCCGCCGGAGTGTTGAACGCCCTCTCCGGGAGCGCGGAGCTCGGCCCCGCACTGACGCGCCACCCGAAGGTCGACCTGATCTCCTTCACCGGCTCCGTCGCTGTGGGGCGGGCCATCGCCGCGACCGCGGGGCTGCGGCGGGTGGTCCTGGAGCTGGGAGGCAACGACCCGGCCATCGTGCTGCCCGGTGCCGACCTGGAGGCCGTCGCGCCGGAACTCTTCGCCCGCTCCCTGGTCAACAGCGGCCAGTTCTGCGCCGCGATCAAGCGCGTCTACGTGCCGCGGCGGAACCACGCCGAACTGGTGGAGCAGCTGGGCGAGTTTGCGCGCCGGGCCCGGCTGGGCGACGGCCTCGACCCGTCCACCGAGTACGGCCCGCTGACCGCCGGGGAGCACGTGCCGCGCGTGGCGGCGATGGTGGAGGAGGCCGTCCGGGACGGCGCCCGGGTGGTCGCGCAGAGCGAAGTGCCCGTCGGCGGGGGCCATTTCCATCCGGTGACGGTCGTCAGCGACCTGCCGCCGGCGAGCAGGCTGGAGCGGGAGGAGCAGTTCGCCCCTGTCATACCGGTGCTCGCCTACGACGACACCGCCTCCGCAATCCGCGCCGCCAACGTCACGGAGTACGGCCTGGGCGCGTCGCTGTGGGGCGACCCCGACCTGGCCGAGGGGCTGGCGGCGCAGGTCGACGCCGGAACGGTGTGGATCAACACCCACGGGGACCTGCGACACGACGTGCCGTTCGGGGGCAGCCGGGACTCCGGCCTCGGGGTGGAGTACGGCTACTGGGGACTGCTGGAATACACCCGGATCGCGGTCACCCACCGGGCCGGGCCGGGCCGATGACGCGAGCCCGGCCGCCCCTCGGCACGCTCAGCGGCCGGTACCCGCAGACGGCCCGTCGGTCGCGCTGAGGACCACCTTGGTGGCCTCCCGGGCTTCGAACAGGGAGTACGCCTCCACAGCCGACGAAAGCGGCAGGCGGTGGCTAATCAGGATGGTGGGGTCGATGAGCCCGGCGCGGATCAGGGCGAGCACCGGCGCACGGACCGCCAGCGGATTTCCGACGACGAAGCGCAGGGCGGCTTCCTTCGCGAAGGCGGTGCCCGTGGGGAAGGGAGCGGCATCGGCATGGTGCACACCGATCGCCGCGACGGTCCCCTGCGGGCCCATCGCCTGGACGGCCCCGCGCAGAGCGGCCGGGCTGCCCACGGCTTCGATGGCGGCGTGCGCTCCCCACCCGTCGGTGAGTTCCCTGACGGTGTCGGACAGTTCGTGGGGCTCCACGACCCGGCCGACCGGGGTGTCCCGGCGACGCGGGTCGGGGTCGGCCAGTATGACTTCGGACGCGCCGGCGACCCTCGCGCAGGCCGCCGCCAGCACGCCGACGGGACCGGCCCCCACGACCGCCACGACGTCCCCCGGCCGTATCCGGGCGGCCTCGACTCCCGCGTAAGCGGTGCACAGGATGTCCCCGACGAACACTGCCTGCTCGTCCGACACGTCGTCGGGCGTGGGGTGCAGGACGATGTCGGCGAAGGGGACGCGCACGTACTCGGCCTGGCCGCCGTCGACCGGCTTCCCCACGAGCGTCGAGGACCCGAACAGGCCCACCGAGGCGCAGTGGTAGTGCATGCCTCTCGCGCAGGCGCGACAGCGTCCGCAGGCGATGATGTCGGAGGCGAAGACGCGCTGGCCGACGTGGTGGGGTACCTGCTCGCCGGCCTCCACGACGGTGCCGGCGAACTCGTGCCCGAGGACGGTGCCTTCCTCGAACTGCGGCACCTCTCCCCGGTACGGGTGGAGGTCGGTTCCGCACACCGCGGTTGCCGTCACTCGGACGATGGCGTCACGTGGTCCGGTGAGCGCGGGGTCGGGGCGGTCCTCGACGGCGACTGTGCCGGGTCCGCGGTAGACGACCGCTTTCATACGAAGGCTCCCTCGGTACGGGCCGGATCGTCGGCGGCGGTCTTGTGCTCCGGGCCCGCGTGTGGGGCCGGGCTGGTGTCGTCCAACAGGATGGTCCAATCCTTGCCAGGCAGGGAGACGCCATAGCGGGTGTTTGCCACCCGGATGTCGGTGGCGATGTGCCGGGCGGCATGGTTGATCACGACGGTGGCGGTCCGGCCGCGTACGACCTCGAGGTCGGGTTCCGGGCAGTCGACGGCGGGTCGCACGCCGGCCGACTCGGCCAGCCGCAGGTAGAACTCGTGCCAGGCGGTCGCCGTGAGCGAGCCCGGTCGGCGGAACTGGGACTCGACCGGGAGGTTGGTGAAGATCATGCGGCCCCGCCCTGCCCGCTGAACTACCACCGCGGGTGATCCGTCGGAGTACACGGCGGCGACTTCGCCGGTGGTGGCCTCCAGCGACGTGGGCTTCATGGTCTCGTTCCAGCTGACGGGCCAGCGCCGGTCGCCCCAGCACAGCGCCTGCTTGCCCTGGTCGTCCCACCCGTAGTCGGTGATCTTGGCGCCGATCAGGTCCGTGCCGGGCAGGCCGTGCAGGTGGTCGCCGAGAGACAGGTAGACCGTGGCCCCGCCCGCCGCGTACCTGCGCAACGCTTCCAGGTCGTCCTGGGTGAGGTGTGTCGGTGCCGGGCAGATCAGCAGGCGCAGGTCGGGCCGCAGGGTGCGCTCGGCCGCCGACACCACCTCGAAGTCGAGGTGGGCGCGCTTCAGCAGCAGGAAGGCGTGGAAGGTCTCGACGGCGCTTCCGCCCGCGTCCAGATAGGAGCCGCCTTGTCCGCGCAGCCGCCGCGGCAGGAACAACCCGACGGGGGACGGCGGGCGCTCGACCGACAGGGCGGACGCCGCACCGAGGACCCTCCGATAGGCGGCCATCGTGGACTTCTCGGTGCCGTCCAGGGTGTGCAGTCCCGCGAAACGTTCGGCGGGGCGCTCGCGGTAGGGCTCGGCGGTCGAGGCGATGTCCTGCCAGCACCAGACGAACAGGCCGCCCGCGCCCGCCGCCAGCGCCGACGCCGCCGCGGCGCCCAGGTAGGCCGTGGCGGTCTCCTCGCTGACGCCGTAGCTGCCCAACTCGTCCACGAGGGGCGGGCGGTACGCCGCCGCCACGGCGACCAGGAAGGCGGGCAGGTTCGTGGCCTTGTACGACAGGGTGGACTCGATGCAGCCGGGGGTCCACGGGGGGAAGCCGTGGAGACCGGCCAGATCGAGCTCCGCCTGGTTGTCGCAACCGTACGGGCCGTGGCCGAAGACGGCGGAGGCGTCGTTCGCTTGGAGGACGAGCGAGCCCGGCGACTCCTCGCGGATCGCGTCGGCGAGCCGGCCCTGCCAGGCGGCCACCTGCTCGCTGGAGAGACTCGCCGCGTCGGCGGGGTCGATGTTCCACAGTTCGTCGCCGAGGTCGAATGCCAGCACGTTGCCGCGCCCGCGCAGGCTCCTGGCCACCGCCTGGACGTACGTTTCCTCGGCGGTGAGCATGGCCGGGTCGCGCCAGACACTGCGGCCCGCACGCCAGGGCAGGTCCAGGCGTTGGCCGTTCATCCAGATTGTCAGCAGGGACGGAACGCAGGCGAGTCCGGCCTCCTCGGCCGCGGAGACGGCAGCTTCCAACCGGGCCAGGGCGGTGTGGTCCACCGTCCGTTCGTCGGGCATGAAGTCGCGCCAGAACAGGAAGAACCGCACGGAGTTGAGCCCTGCGGCAGCCATCCGGTGAAAGTCCTCACGCACGGCCGACTCGTCCCAGTCGGCCCACCAGCGGCAACCGGCGGCGGAGGGGTGGTAGTCGGTCCCGAGCGCCACGAAGGGGGCTCCATCGCGAAGCAGCCGGCCATCCGAGATGCTGAAGGTCATGCGCCGGCTCCTTCCGCCGCCAGGGCCTCGGAGAGCCGGACCGCCACGTACGCGGCGTCCGACGTGTCGAGCTTGGCGTGCAGCGGCAAGGACAGCATGCGGTCCGCCACGGCCTCGGTGTGCGGCAGGTGTTCCCGCCCGGCCGTTGCGTCGCGCAGACCGCCCGCCTCGGGGGCGCCGTGGCGGTAGTACGTCATCAAGTGGGTCGGCGGGTAGTGCACGGAGGTCGGTACGCCGGCCGAGCGCAGTCGGTCCCTGATGCGGTCCCGGTCGTGCCCGGGCGGCAGCAGGACCGGGAACAGATGGTGGGCCGCGGGCTCGTCCGTCCTCCCGGCGAACGGCACCCCGAGATCCGGGATGTGGGCGAGGTCGCGGCAGTAGGTGGCCACGATGCGGCCGCGATGTACCCGGTCGTTGTGGAGCTTGGCGAGCTGGACCCGGCCGATGGCCGCGGCGAGTTCGGTGGGGCGGTAATTGAGGCCGACCGAGGCGATGTCGTAGCCGGCTGATCCGGAGGCGGTTCGGCTCCTGGACGAGCCGTCGATGCTGTGCGAGCGCATGCTCCGCACCTGGCTGAGCAGCTCGGGCTGACGGGCGAGGACCATTCCTCCCTCGCCGGTGGTCAGGTTCTTGGTGGCGAAGAAGCTGAAGCACCCGATGTCGCCGATGGTGCCGAGCATGCCGCCGGGCCGCCTGACCAGTGGGGCGTGCGCGGAGTCCTCGATGACGCGCAGGCCGTGCCGTTCGGCGAGGGCCACTACGTCCTCGACGCCGGCCGCGTGACCGCCGTAGTGCATCACGACGACGGCCCTGGTCCGGGGTGTGAGGAGCCGTTCGATGTCGGCAGCGGAGACGGTCAGGTCTTCCTCGGACACAATGTCGGCGAAAACCGGGGTGATGCCGTGAAGCGCGCAGACCTCCGCGGCCGAGACGAAACTGAGGGACGGCATGATCACCTCGTCGCCGGGCCGCAGGCCCAGCGCGAGGACGGCCAGGTGCAGTGCGGCCGTGCCGCTGCTGACGAAGACGCTGTCCTCCGCTCCCGCCGCCGCCGCGAACTCCTCCTCAAAGGACCGGACTTCGCGGTCCGCGGAGAGCCATCCGGACCGCAGGACGGCCAGAACGGCCTCGGTCTCTTCCTGGCCGACGGTGTTGTCGGCGAACGCCACGTTGCGCCGGGTGTCTTCAGGCCCCACAGGGTCTTACCTCCGTGCTGACGGGATCGAAGCCGTGATCGTCTCGGCGACGCGGGACCAGGTCATCTCGGTGCTCACGCGTCGCCGGCCTGCCGCACCGAGCCGCTCCCGCACCTGCGGGTCGGCGAGCAACCAGTTCAGTGTGTCCGCGACCGCGCCCGGCTCGGGATCGACAACCATGCCGTCGACGCCCTCCCGGACGACTTCGTGCACGCCCCGGAAGGAGCCGCTGACCACCGGGCGTCCACAGGCCCACGCCTCGGTGAACGACAGTGGGAAGACGTCCGCGCTGGTGGGCAGGCACAGTAGGGAGGCGGCCGCGAGCGCGTCGTGCTTGGTCTGGTCGTCGACCATTCCGAGGTCGCGCACCCGGGGGTGGTCCCAGGGTGAAGCGTCGCCCCGGGGCCCGGCCACCACGAAGGTGGTGTCCGGATGGGCACGCCAGACGGCCGGCGCGGCGTCACGCAGCACGCCGTAGCCCTTGGAGGGAATACGGCGGCCGAGGAAGAGCACCATCTCCCCGGTGATGCCGTGGCGTTCGCGGAAGCCCCAGGGGTCGGCGATGCCGAACAGGTCGGGGGCCTGCGGAATCAGGCGCACGCGGTTGGGCCTTGCGCCCCGCTCGCACAGCGCGGCTGCCTCGTGGTCGGTCAGCGCGAACACCCGGTCCGCGGCGCTGCACAGCTGCGCACCCACCTCGGCGTCGGGCCAGAGCTGGGGCGCGGAGGCGGGCGTGAGCAGGAAACGGCTTCCGGTGTCGGCCGCAAACCGGTGGGCCTGAACGATCAGCTCGGGCTCGGCGAGGTCGTAGCCGTGGACCACGTCCGGCGCAGTGTCGGGCCAGCCGTCCGCGCTCTCCACCACGATCACCTCGTGACCGACCGCGGTCAGCGCCTCGGCGGTGCGCAGGGCCATGCGCTCCGAGCCGCAGATGCGCCCCGGGCCGCAGCGGTGCGTGACGGTGGCGATGCGGCTCACCAGGACTCCGCCCCGTACCAGTCCAGCATCTGCCGCAGCCCCTTCTCCAGCGGCACGGTCTCGCGGGCGCCCAAGACCGTGTGCAGGGTGGAGAGGTCCGGGAGCCGTCGTTCGGGCGAGCCGCTGGGTGAATCGAGGATCTCCAGCCGTGGAGAGACTCCGGCCAGTTCGAGCAGCAGCCGGGCGAGGTCGGCGATCCGGATCTCGCGCGAGTCGTCGCCGATGTTGGCGAGGACGGGTTCGTCGCCGGGCAACCGCGAGAGCGCCACGGTGGCCGTCACTGCGTCATCGACGTGGCAGAAGGCGCGGGTCTGCTCGGAGCCGTAGACGCGGAATGGATCCTCGCCTGCCAGAATCCGCCCGATGAACTGGGGGATCACGTGCGAATGCCCCATCCGGGGCCCGTAGACGTTGAAGTAGCGGCCGATTCGCACCCTGGTCTGTCCGGCCCGGTACATCAGCATGCTCTCGGCGACCGCCTTGCTCAATGCGTAGCTGGCACGCGTCGAGTGCGGTCGGGCCAGCAGGAACGGCACGTCCTCCGGAGTGGGGAACGACGCCAGGCCCGACTGCGCGGCGCCGTCCGCGAACTCGCTGGTGGAGCTGAGGAAGACGGTGCCGGGCCGGGCCTCGTCGCACCAGTCGAAAACGTTGCTGGCGGCCAGCACGTTGGTGCGCAGCACCCGCCCGGGGCTGTCGGCCGTGCGCTGCACGCCGACCACGGCCGCGAGGTGATAAACGGTGTCCACGTCCTTGGGCAACACCCCCTCGGGGATCGGCTCGGTCAGGTTGTGCCGAACCAGCGTGGCCCGCAACGCGAGCTGGTCCAACATCTCGTCCTGCCTGCCGCGTGAGAAGTCGTCGACGAGCGTGACCCGCACGCCCTCGTCCAGCAGCCGTCGGGCGAGGTGCGCGCCGATGAACCCGGCTCCACCCGTGATCAGTGCGTGCTCAGCCACGGCCCAACCTCATGTACTCGATGCCGGCGGTGTCCGCGAGGGCGTCCTCCCACATGCCCCACATGTCGAACACGACGGGAGAGGAAGCAAGCAGCCCGGCCACGTCGGGCAGGGCGTACCCGGGATGGTCCGACAGCAGTAGCACGGCGTCCGCCTTGCTGAGGCCGTCGGCCAGCTCGGAGGGTTCGAAGCCCATGGCGGAGACGCGGCTGTCGGCCACCACGAAGTCATGCCCCAGCAGGCGGGCGACACGGTTGGCGAGCAGGTTCTGGACGGAGGTCGCGGCGGAGCCGCGGACGTCGTCGGTCTCGGGCCTGCCCTTGTAGGCGATGCCGCAGACGATGACGGTGGCGTCGGCGAGGTCGACGCCGCGTGCCGCCAGCGCCGTGAGAACCTGCTGCACGGCGTGCTCGGGGACGCGTTCGTTCAGCGCACGTGCCGAGGCCACCAGGGTGGCCTCGTGCCCCGCCCGGCGAGCCGCGTCGAGCAGCATGTACGGATCCTTCACCAGACAGCTGCCGCCGACGAACCCGGGCCGGGCTATGTCCGGGCGGGGGTAGCGGAGGTTGGCTGAGGCGATCACCTCACTGGCGTCCAGCCCGAGCGCCTCCGCGATCAGCGCGACCTCGTTGCCGAACCCGTAGATCAGGTCGGTGTGCGAGTTGCACACCAGCTTGATCATCTCGGCGGTCTCCAGGCTGGACACCGTGATCCGCTCGGGTACGACCGGGGCGAGCAGCCGGCTGGCGGCGGCCGCGGCCCGCTGGTCGAGGCCCCCAATGATCTGGGGCAGGGAGCGGATCTCGGCCAGCGCGCGGCCCTGGATGGTTCGTTCGGGGCAGAAGGCGAGCAGCGGCGCGTCCTGGTGGGCCTTCAGCTCGGGCAGTACGACCTCGCGGCACGTGCCGACGGGCACCGTGCTGCGGATCACCACAGGGCAGTGGGCGTCGACGGCGTGGGCGAACATACCGACTGCTGACCGCAGATGAGTCAGGTTCGCCTGGTTGGTGCCGGGCTCGGGCGGCGTGCCGACGCACACGATCACCGCCCCAGGACGCGCGTCGGGCAGCTTGTCGGTCACGGTGAACCGGTCGCTCACCTCGGCCAGCAGTTCGGGCAGTCCCGGCTCCCGGAAGAGGGGGGTGCCGGCTTCGACGGCGGCGCGTACCGCGGGGTCCTGGTCGATGCCGACCACGCGGGAGCCGGCGGCGGCCAGCGCGGCGGCCAGCGGCAGCCCCACGTATCCCAGACCGATGACCGCGGTGTAACCGTCATCTGGGCTGAGTTTGGTGTCCACGGTGGGCCTCACTTTCGTGGTTCATGGGTCTCGGGCAATCCGTCAGGAGCGGCCGGGGAGAGCTCGGCGAGCAGCCGGGAAAGGTCCACCTTGCCCAGCGCCGAGCGCGGCAGCTGGTCCACGAAGTGCAGCCGCGGCACTTCATGGGGCGCGAGCCGCTCCCGGCAGTGGGCGGTGAGCCGCGCGGCCTTCACGGCCGGGGCCACCACGGCGGCGTGGACCTCCTGCTCGCCGGAGGCACCGTCCAGTGCGAACACGTGAGCCTCCCGTACCGCGGGGTGCGCGAGCACGATCCGCCCGACACGCGCCGGGTTGACCTTGCGGCCGCCGACGTTGACGAACGTGTCCTTGCGTCCGGTCAGGTACAGCACGCCGGCGTCGATCCGCGCGACGTCCCCGGTGGCGTAGCCGTCGGTCGCTTCGAACGGTGCGACACCGCCGGGTTTCAGGTAGCCGGTGAACATCGTTGAGGTCGTGACCACCAGGCCCGCAGGGCCGACCCGCCAGGTGACACCGGGCGCGGCAAGGCCCACGGCCTGCTCCGGCCACGGCTCAGCACGGGGCGCCTGGTAGGCGATGATGCCGGTCTCTGTGCTTCCGTAGACTTGGGCCACCCGCACCCCCAGTGCCCGCTCGGCCCGGTCAGCCGTGTCCGGGTCCATCGGGCCGCCGGAAGAGAGCGCGAGGCGCAGTCGGCTGTCCGGAGGCGGCGCGGCAGCGAGGAGCCGGTACACCAACGGCGTACCGAGCAGCACGGTGCCACCGTCAGCGAGCGCGCGGTGCACCGTGGTGAGGCTGAAGGTGTCGAGCATGACGACGGCGGCAGCGGACAGCAGACCTGCCACGACGCCTCCGACCATGCCGAAGGAGTGCGCTTGCGGCACCGGCAGAACGACCCTGTCGTCCGGCCGGTAGCCGAAAAGGTCGCGGTAGATGGCGCCGCCCCGGCCGATCGACGCGGCTGTATGGCGCACGATGCGAGGCTCGCCCGTGGAGCCCGACGTCAGCTGGTGGACCGACGATGTGTTCGGTGTCGACTGGGGCGTCCGTGTCAGCGGGCTGGACAGCAGATCGGCGTAAGTGTGCCGGGTGAAGGGCAGGTCCGCGGACGCGTCGGTGTCGGGAAGGCCGTTGCCGTCGGGCTCGATCAGGGCCGCTACGGCCACCTGGCGCAAGACTGAACCGGAGTCCCTCAGGTGCGAGTTGCCGCGCTCGACGCATATCACGTCCACATTGGCGCGGAGCAGCCCGAGGAGAACCGCGATGGCGTGCGCGGTGTTGTCCAGCACCAGCAGGACAGGGGCGTCGGCCCGCAGAGCCCGCGCGCCGGCCGCGGTCATCCGCACCAGCGAGTCGAGCCGGCTCCACGACGTGTCGGTCCAATCGCCCCGCGAGAAGACGCGCACGGCCACTCGGTCCGGGCACTCCCGGGCGCGCCGCTCCACCAGGTACAGCAGATCTTCCATGACTACCTTTCAGCCATGGCGGCGACGTATTCCGGCGCGAGGAAGGCGTGCGGGTCCGCGAGGTACTCGTTTTGTGCTGTCTGGTAGCTGTCGGGCGTACCGATGTCGTGCCACCGGGCGGTGAATGGAGACGCCCCTACGGAACTGCCGTTCTCCAGCAGGGTCTGGACGAGCAGAGGCATGTCCATCGGCCCGTCGGCGGATATCCGCGAACGTACCTCGGCATTGACCACGTAGATGCCGGCGGAGACGTCGAACGACAGCGTCGGCTTCTCGCTGATCGACTGCACGGCACCTTGGTCCGTTACCTCAAGCACCCCGAAAGGCACCGTGATGTCACGACGTTTGGTGGCGATGGTGAGGACCCGTCCGGACTCGCAGTGCGCACGGTGCAGACGCCCGAAATCAAGCGAGGTGAGGATGTCACAGTTCACGACGAGCGCTGGGGAATTCCAGTCGGACACATGACGCAAAGGGCCTGCCGTACCCAGTCGGCCCGGGTCGTGGCAGTAGTCGATGCGTAAGCCGAGCCGTTGGCCGTTGCCGAATTCGCGCTCGATCAGGTGACTGAGATGGGAAACACAGAGGGTGATGCGAGTGGCGCCCGCCCGCCTCATTTGCAGGAGGGTGATCTCCAGCAGCGAGCGATCACCGAAACGCATCAGTGCTTTGGGGGATTTGGCGGTCAGGGGACCCAATCTGGTGCCCTTCCCCCCGGCGATGACAATAGCGTGCATGTCCCTCCGATCCGGTGGGCCTTCTGACCTTCGGCACCGATCCCACACGATCCCCACAGGGCAGCCAACTCCCAGGGGTTCGGCAGAACGACCTAGACACATTGCCAGGCCCGAACCGGTCGATTGCCAGGGCTCGGGTCGGGGCCTAACTTCGCCGGGTGACTGCCACCGATCACGTGGAAATCTGGCCCATCGGTCTGCAGGTGTCTGCGCCCGCCCTCGGCAGCCTCAAGGCGAAACTGGACGACAGGGAACGGGCGCGATGCGCGAGGCTGCTCGATCCGACGGCCCGCGCCCGGTACGCGGTGGCGCACGGCGCCGCCCGGCTGATTCTCGCCGGGCGGCTGAACGCGAAGCCTGAGCAAATACGTTGGCGCACAGGGCCGCACGGCAAACCGGAACTGACCGACCTGGCCCGCGCTCCCCATGTCAGCCTGAGTCATTCCGATGACCTGGCGCTGCTGGCGGTCGCTGATCGCGAGGTCGGTGTGGACGTCGAGCGGATCGCTGTCCGCTGGGCCGCAGTTCCTCCGGTTCGGCTGTTTCTCCCTGAGGAAACCGCGGCCGTCGCCGCCGCTGACCACGCCGCCCGCGCACGTCTGTTCACTCAGCTCTTCACCCGTAAGGAGGCGTGTGTGAAGGCTGCGGGTGGCACCATGCTCCCGCACGGTATACGGCTCCGTACCCTGGGCGAATCGCCTCTGCTGGTCTCTGATTCACACGGAGCCGAGTGGCGGGTGCGAGACCTCGGCTCCTTTCCCGGCTACGGTGCCGCCGTGGCTCTGCGCGGACCGGGTGACTTCACAGTCGGCCTCCGCCGTTGGTCCGCCCAGTAGACGTGCCGATTGTGCGGGACCCGTGTGGGGTCTCGCGCGGGCCCGTTGTTCGAGGCTGCCGGCCGAAGGGCGCGCCGGAAAGGAGACGGCCCGCGACGGAGCTTGCGCCGCCGCATGCGGCCGGCTGCGTTCTGCGGAGCAGGAGAGAGGCAGGGCGCCCCGGGCCGGTATCGGACCGAGCACGGCCGACGCACCAGCTGATCTCCTGCATTTTTTCCTGACCGATGACGCGTCCTCGCCGGTCTATATCAGTTTCTCATTCATCGCTATGATGACCGCCGTCGTGCGGTTCGGGACACCCAACTTGAGCAATATGGCCCCCACCAGTCGCTTCACCCCGTGTGACGATATGCCAAGTGATTTCGCGATCTGCTTGTTGCTGTATCCCTGAGTCAGCAAGTCGAGGGTCTCCTTCTCGCGCGCCGTGAACTCAACGGAACGCCCCGTCGAGTGGTGTCGCAATCGCCCTCGACTCGCCGCGAGGAGCTCGCGCGCCAGACGCGCCGGCAGGGGTACCTCCCCTTTGACGGTGCGCTGCAATGTGTCGTCCAGTGTGGAGACAGTGGCTTCCTGGAGTGAAATCACTCCGTCGCAGGGAAGTTCACCGGATAGTGAGATGTCCCTGCCGTGGATGTCATCGCCGATCAGCAGGACGAAGGGCCGAGTCCTCCCGACCGCCAGGTCGTCGTGCGATAACGTCTTCCATGTCGAAAGTGTGGTCATGATCAAACGCGCATGGTCGGGTGCCGCGCGATCTGGCCACTTCGACGGCAGTCCTCGTTGACTCACGATGGTCACACGCGAGATCTGTGTCAGCAGGGAGATGATCCCGCGAGAGAGCACCTCGGTATCCACGAGAATAGCGACATCGATGTCATCGCCGCTGCGGGTACTGGAAGTCTGCATAGCTTTTCCCTAGGTCCCGAGGGAGGAAATTCCCTCGTCGTGATCGCATGCGGCTCACGCACGTGCGAGGCGCGTGCAGGGCACCTCTATCGCGCTGCCATGCATGGGACTGCGGTACGTCAGGCCAGAGTTGTGTCGCGGGCTGCGGGCGCGGGTGCCGACACTCCGCCGTATGAACGCTGTCGCGGTGAACAGCAAGCAGGCCACGGTCGCGCACGGAAAGGGGTGCCGGCCGCCACCGGCTCACCCGCCGGGCAGCCCTCGCACGGCACACTCTAATCGTTGCCGGGGTGAGATCCGCGTAACCTGCGTCACAGTGGAACACTCAACTACCCGATGAGAGAACACATTATGACGGTACATCAGCGAAAGCCGCCGATCGTGTGTGGTCGGTGGGCCATCAGGAACCGGCAGTTGCACGCCCCCGGCGCTCCACATCACCCGGGGCGTGAGTTGCATCTCCTCGACCTGCTGGAAAGTCGGCCTGAGCCGACCAGCAAGAACCAGACAGACGTCGGTTCGCCGCTCAGTGGGTGGGCGGGGTCCAGTCCGCGGGCAGGCCGGACTGGGCGAGGACGGCGTTGAGAGCGTCGTAGTCCTGGTTGGACATGATCCGGTGGCGGTTGTCGAGTTCGAGGAGAGTGGCCATCGGTACGGCGAAGGGCTTGGGCGCGCCCTTGAGGTGGCCGGCGTAGACGGCCTTGATGGTGATGTGGTCGCGGTATGCGGCTCGGACGGTGACGTGGATGTTGTTGATAAGGGAGTCGGAGCGGGCCTTCCAGGCGGCGATCTCTTTGCGGCCGTGGAAGGTGACGCCCAGGCACTGGTCGGTGTAGGTGCCGTGGTGGTGAACAGAGCGCCGAGCGCTTGGGGGTCGGTGCCGTTCCAGGCGGCGGCCCAGGCCGTAACGGCCTTCGGCAGGCGCTGTTCGGCGGGTTGTGCGGCGGAAGCTGTGGTGCCGAAAGTGGCGCAGACGGCCGTGGCACCAATCAGCGCGGTCGTGGCACGGGCCGGGCCGAACTTCATGGTGACGTTCCTTTGGGTGATGGTGTGTCGGGTGATGGATCGGTATGTCATTGCATCTGGAGCTGCCTGACCAGTTCCAGGGTGTCGGAGTTGATCCAGTATTCGACGAAGCGGCCGCCCTCCAGGCGGAGGGTGTCGGTGCCGGTGAAAGTGACCACGGTGCCGGGCTCGGCCTGGGCGCCGGGGAAACCGCCGGCGTAGGTGCCGGTGGCCGTCCAGCGCACGGATGCGTAGTCGCTGTCGATCAGCGGGGGGACTTCGACGGCGAAGTGCAGGTCCGGGAAGGCCGCACGTATCTGGCTGATCCAGGCCACCAGGCCGTCAACACCGGGCAGGTTGCTACCGTCTCCGCCGTCGAGGAGGGCGGCGTGGATACGGAAATCGGGCGCGATGATGACTGCGGCCTGAGCCAGGTCGCCGTTCCATAGTCGGACCCATGCGTCCAGCATCGTCCGCGTGGCTTCGCGATTGCCCTGGGGAGCGCTTGACGTCTCCCGCGGCTGCGTTCCTTGGAGGTTCATGGGGCGAGTCTCGCGAGGGACGGTGTCCACTTTCCAGGTCCGGCAGAAGTGGTGGCTGTCCATTCCTGTCCGGAGCTGTCCGCCCGGTGTCGACGGGATCCTTTCCCCACGTGCTCCATAGCGCCCGGGGTGTGTAACTGCACCGCTAGTACTCCTCCAGGAGCTGCTGTCCGACGGCGGTGCGTGGGCGTCCGGGCGGGAGCGCGGGTACGTAGTTGTGGAGGCGGGCGTAGGTGGTGAGTTTGGCGGCGAGCCGTTCGGGTCCCATGGTGGCCCGGTCGACCTCGACGACGGCGCGCAACATGGATCCGCCGTGGTTGGAGGTGCGGTAGTACAGGAGTCTCCGATCCGGGAAAGCCAGTGGCTGGCGAGGTCACGGCGGCCCGACGGCAGTTGGTGGGGAGGCCGCCGACCGAACAACCAGATTTTTACCACTCATTGACGAGTGGTCACATCCTGGGTAAGTATCTAGTCAACGTCACGTGCTTGGAGCCGCATGGTTCGGGCGATGCGGCACTAGCTCCGTGACCCGGAGCTTCCGGTGTTCACGTCCACCGTCGGCATGGTTCACCTGCAGGGAGAATTGGTGCGTTAATGGTCAAGAATGAGAGTCGCTGGCAGAAGCGGGAGCGGATCCGCGAGCGCCTTCTCGACCTTGTCGAAGAAACGGCGGTCGGACGTCCGATCCCTTCAGAACGGCAGCTGTGCGACGAGCTCGGCGTGTCCCGCCCCACCCTGCGGTCGGTGGTCGACGACCTGGTCCGCGACGGCCAGCTCGTCCGCGAACACGGGCGTGGCGTCTTTGTGGCCAAAGCCAAGATCGCCCAGCACCTGGCCCAGCCGCCCGGGACGCCCGGCCCGCTCCTCGGCATCGGCGGAGTCAACGGCACCTGGCACAGCCGGACAGTTGATTTCCGCACCATTCTGGCCGGGCCGCGGCTCGGCCGGCGACTGAGGCTCTCACCGGGCGAGCCGGTCCTGCGGATCACCCGTCTGCGACTGGTGGACGACGCACCCATCTGCATCGAGACACTGCACCTGCCCGCGGCCCTGGTCCCCGGCCTGACAACGAGCGACGTGGAAACCGGTTCCCTGTATCAGCTTCTGGGCCACCGCTACGGCCTTCTCCTCACGGACGCCGAGCAGACCATCGAACCCACCGTGACCGACGAGGCGGAGGCGGAACTCCTCGAGGTGCCGCTGCACACACCGGCGCTGCTCTTCGAGCGTGTCACCGCGGACTCCCAGGGCCGTGCCGTGGAGTTCACCCACTCCGTCTACCGGGGCGACCGCTACCGGATCCACACCCAGCTGACACTGTCGCCCCGGCCGGACGGCGGGCAGGTGGTCGGTGGCTCCTGGGCTGCGGCGTCATCCGTCCCTGGGGCGGACACCCTCGTCATGGATCCCTACTGGACCGGCCAGGAGTAGTCACCGTACCGGTCGGGCCGAGTGCCGACAGACCCGTAACCAACTCCTCAGCATCCGCGTCGGCCGCCCGGTCGCTGCGGCGATCCCCACGCCCCACGGAGGCACAGGCATGCGTTTTCGCAGAATCTCCACCGCCGTCGCGGCCGCATGCGCGGTCACGGCGCTGGCCACAGGCATCGCCGTAAGCTGCCCCACGCCCAGCAGGCCTGCTGACGTATCCGCGATACAGCTCCAGGCCTGGCTCTACCCGGGCTCGCCCGGCGATTCGCAGTGCACCGCCCCTGCCGAGTACAGCGACGACCGCGTGAAGTCAGGCGCGCTCAAGCCCGAGTACTGGGCCGTCAGCTCCGACGGCACCCTGAGGTTGGAGACCACCGCGGACGGTCTGTGCAACGGCTACAGCCCGGCGAACGTCCGCGACCTCAAGAAGCATTCCGCATTTCAGTACCCGACGGCCTCCGCCATGACGACGGGCGACGTGCGTGCGCTGGTGAGCAGCAGTACCAAGCGGTCGAAGGCCGTGTCGCAGCTCACCACGCTGGTCGTCAACGCCGGCCTCTCCGGCGTCGACGTGGACTTCGAGGACTACTGGTCCTGGAGCACCGCCGACTTCGCCAACTACAAGACGTTTCTCCGGCAGCTCGCCTCGTCCCTGCACGCCCACGGGAAGCGGCTTCAGGTCGACGCACCGGCGATGACCGAGGATGCGCCGTGGTACGACTACGCGCAGGTCAGTGCCGCCGGAGTCGACGAGTTGGCCATCATGGCCTATGACGATCAGTACGACACTCCGGCGGGGACCCGGTGTCTGCCCATCACCCCGTTCAACTGGCTCAAGAAGGTGGCCGGCTACGCCAAGAGCAAGGTCCCGGATCCCTCGCGCCTGGTCATCGGGCTGCCCTCGTACGGCTACAGCGCTCCCGCGCCCTGCGATCCGAACGCCGTTACCGGCAACATCCAGTTCAGCGTCATGCAGCAGAGCCCCGGCTTCTCCAGGGACCCGGCAACGGTGGAGAGGCGTCGCGATCCGTCGTCCGGCGAGATTCGTTGGACATCCGGCGGCGTCCTGTACGACTACGTCGACGGCACCGCCATGGACCGCAAGCTGGCCGTCCTGGCGGACCTGGGCGTCACCAAGGTCTCGGTATGGTCCCTCGGCGGGGGCAACCCCTGGTTCCGTCGCTGATCGGTGACACGTCGGCGGTCCTCCGCATTCTGCCTTTGCGTGGCCCGCTTCTCCAGGTCAACAGGCCCGGGGTGCGCGGCTTGTGAACCGCTGTTGCGGCGTTCCCGGCCTGGTGCTGGCACGGCACTGGCGGTGAGGGGCCGGGTGCCGATGGCCTTGGTGCACGGGCGTTTGATCCCGGGGTGTCGGATAGCGCCGGGAGATGGTGGCCTCACCGGCTACGACATCATCTCCTGGCGCGACACTGCAAAGCCGCGCAAACCGTAGATTCCAGGATGAAAAAACGGGAGAAAATGCTCTTTAAGTGCGGCAGCCGTTGCCCTGTTCGTCGCCGTCCGTGATGGTCGACGGCTGGCTGAGGAGCGCTACGAGAGGGCAGCGGCGCAGGCTCGTCCTACAGCCTCAGATCTTGAGGTTGTGATCGGTTCTGCTCGGGTTGTCGTCAGGGGCGGAGGCGGGCTGGGAGGGGGGCGCCGCGCCGGTTGTAGTGGCGGACGGTGGCCCGGGTCTGGTGCAGGGCTCGCGAGTGATGCTGCTGGAGGTGGTAGGCGTCGCTGTGGTGGGCGGTCAGGGCGGTGGCCGCGAGGAGACAGGCGGGGGCTGGGGCGGTCAGCCGGATCAGCGGGAGGCGCCCCTTCCCGCCGTCTCCTGCGCTTTTCCCTCGTCTGCCGGGTCAGGGCCGGCGCGCTGTCCGGGGAGATCGGGTTCTGGTTGTGGGTCGGGGTGGCGGGCGCGCTGGACGGTTAGGAAGGCCAGGGCGGGCATCGCGCAGGTGACGTGCCGGTGCCAGGAGGTCCGGCGGCGGAGCTGGTACTGGCCGTGGCCGGTGATCTGTTTGGCGAGTTCGTTGTTTTCCTCGATCTTCCAGCGGACCCCGGCCCTCACGATCGCCTCGGTGACCGGGTCGGCGGCCGGGGCATGGTCGAGGAAGTACGCGTACGCGAAGTCGACGCGGTCGCCGGCCAGTTGCTTCTTTTCGGTGCTGCGGCGGATCAGCAGCTGGTGGGTGAAGCTGTCGGCCGGTATCTGTCCGGGCAGGGTGACCTCGAACCACGTCCAGTCGTAGGCTCGCTGTTCCTTGGAGCCCTGGCCCTGGCTGCGGCGTTCCCGCTGCTCGCGCACCGTGGCGTAGTGCAGCAGGTCACCGGCCGCTGTGACCTTCGGCAGGTACGGCTTGCCCGGCGGGCCCTGAACCGGCGGCGTGAGCGGCACCGCGAGCACGTAGCGGATCCTCTGCCCGTGCAGTCAGGACCTCAGAGCGGGGTCCTTGCCGTAGTCCGTCGGCAGCCGCCCGGGAGAACGGCAGCCCACCGACCACCGCGCCCTGCAGCATGGCGATGCCCAGCTGCGGCTTGGTGGCGAAGGCGACCTTGGGGACTCCGGCCGCCCGGCACCGCTCACGATCGCCGGTCCAGGACTGCGGCAGGTACAGACGCCGGTCGTAGAAGGTGTGGCCACTCGCGGCGGTATAGGTGAGCATCGCCATGACTTGGCAGTTGCGGACGTCACCGGTCGTCCCGCAGTGCTGGTGGCCGACCCCGACGGACTTGTCACCCTTCTTGATCACCTGGGTGTCGTCCAGCACCAGCGTCGGGCTCGGATACTCCAACTCCCGTGCCGCGTAAGCCTGCACCTCGGCCGGCAGTGCGTCCGCGCTCCAGGACGCCTCGTCCAGAAACTTCTGGATCCGGTGCGGGGTGGCATGCCCGGCTCGCCCTGCCATCGTCCAGCCGTTCTTCCGGCCCAGGTCAGACAGCAGCCCCTCGATCAGATCGGCGAACACGTCCCGCGGCTCCGGCCGGGCGAACAGATGCCCCAACCCGCCCGTCAGGGCAGCCAGTTCCCCTGCCCACCGCGCGACGTGGTCCACCCTCACATCCATCAGCATGACCGGACAACGGTCAGCACCGGTCACCAGTCACAAGATCTGCGGTAGTACCTGATGGTGTTAGAAAAATCTATCTCTGCCAAATCGCAGCGAGGCCCGGCTAGCGTCACGACTCGTGCGACACCACCGGTGACCAAGTACGAAGACGGACGACGAGATTGATACGAGCCCATAGCTCACTGACAGGCGGCCGCATACGGCAGCGTGAAGAACCGCCGATCCGAGGTCTGCCCTGCGGCCAAAGCTCAGGCCGATTAGTTTCCAGCAACGGCCATCGACGAACTTTGTTCTGAGTCTTAAACGAACCCGGGACTCCTATCTATATGAAAGAGCCCATCATGGCCATACATGTCGTTATCGGTGCCGGTTCCATCGGCACGAATGTCGCTCGCCTGCTCGCCGACCGCGGTGAAAGCGTCCGCATTGTCACGCGCAGCGGCTCGGGCCCGGAGTATCCGCAGGTCGAACGGGTCGCCGCGGATGCTTCCGACCCGGGCCGCTTGACCGAGCTGTCTCGCGGCGCAAAGGTAATCTACCACTGTGCGAACCCGCCTTCCTACACAATGTGGGAACGGCTGTTGCCGCCCATACAGAATGCGGTCATCGCAGCCGCGAAAGCAAACAGGGCCGTGCTGGCGATTACTGGCAGCATGTACGCTTACGGCCCGCAGCCTGGCGGTATGATGAACGAATACACCCCCATGGCCGCCACTGGGTCTAAAGGCCGTCTCCGTAAACGGCTGTGGGAGCAGGCCCTTAACGCCGGAATCCGCACTGTGGAGGTTCGCGGGTCCGACTACATCGGCAGGGACTCGAATGGCCTGTATTCCATAATCATTGAGCCGGCAATGAAGACGGGCCGCGCAGCCTGGGTGCCTGCCGATCTAGACGCGCCACACACCTTCACCTTCAACGGAGACATGGCTCAGGCCCTGGTCGCACTTGGAAATGATGAGCGTGCGTGGGGTCAGGCGTGGCATGTGCCGTCGCCACCGGCCATCAGCATCCGTGAACTGGCGCGGCGCTACGCCGCCGCTGCAGGCCGGCCCCCGGTCAAGCTGATCCCGGTGCCACGCGCGGCAATGCGCACAGCTGGGCTTTTCGTGCCGAAAGCCCGTGAAATGGCCGAAATGGACTATCAATGGTACTCGCCGTTCCTCATGGACGCCTCAAAAACAGCTGACGCCTTCGGCCTCACCGCCACCGATCTAGACATCATTATCAATAATCAGGTGAGCGCGGCCGCGGCTTGATCCCGCCTCCCGATTTCGACAGCAAGCAGCGATTCCGGCCCTGCGCTTCGTCATGACACGTCCGGCGAATCAGTCCTTATCGCATTTGAGTCAATCCTGCGATGAGGCCCACCATCTGGGCTGTGTCGTGAAAGGTATCCCTCTTCGGCAGTGAGAAACGACAGGAGTAGCCATGATCTACCACATCAACCGCGCGAAGGCTAAGGCCGAAGTCACCCCCGAGCAAATCGAGGCCGCCTTGGAAAGTTGGCGCAACCAAGGACGGTCCAACCCGGCCGTGAAGTCTTTCATGGTTGGCCGCGATCTCGGCGGGGACTTCGACTACAGCTGTGTCTTCGTCGTTGAGGACCTCGACGGCCTCTACGAGTACCTGACCCACCCCGCGACTATCGGGACTGACCATCTGGGACTGGCGCTGCTCGAACGCCTCGACATCTTCGACATCAGCGACGACGACGACCCTGACCTGTACGCGAAAATCGAAGAACTGCACCGCCGCCGCAGCGCCCTGAACCCGGAGATTCCCGGCATGCTTTCGGACGTCCCAGACTTTCGCGGCGCCGGCGCGAACGACTAATCAGCACGTCACGACCGGCAAGTATACGCGGCAAGGCACCCGGCACCTGCCGGTCGTGACGCAATCACCCCTCGATAACTTTTACGCTAGTTATGGCACCTCTAGTCAGCACTTCGGGACGCGCCGGTCCGGTGCGCTGGTCGATGTTCACGAGAACCGACAGCACTCCGCGCCCCTTGCGGAGTTGTGGAGACGGACGCGGATCGTGAGCTGGTGGGCAGGGCTCCGAACGTGCGCCGGTATGCCTGTGGCGTCGTGCCGATGTGTCGGGCGAAGTGGTGGCGGAGGTTGTCGACGGTGCCGAAGCCTGAGCGGTGGGCGATCGCGGATACCGGGTCGTCCGTGGTCTCCAGGTGGTGCTGTGCGAGCAGGACCCGCTGCCCGGTGAGCCATTGCAGCGGGGTGGTCCCGGCCTCCTGCCGGAAGCGTCGGGCGAAGGTCCGCGGGGAGAGGCGGGCACGGCGGGCCATTGCGTCGACGGTCAGGTCCTGATCGAGGTTGGCTTCCACCCAGGCCAGGACGGGGGCAAGGGAACCGGCCCCTTCCCGGGGGAGGGGGCGTTGGCGGTACTGGTGCTGGCCGCCGTCGCGGTGCGGGGGTGTGACCATGCGGCGGGCGATCGCGTTGGCGACAGCGCTGCCGTGTGCCTGGCGGATGAGGTGGAGGCAGGTGTCGACGCCGGCGGCGGTGCCGGCGCCGGTGATGACCGGGTCCTCGTCGACATAGAGCACGTCCGACTCGACCCGGGCGCGCGGGTGGCGGCGGGCGAGTTCGTCGTTGTAGCGCCAGTGGGTGGTGCAGCGTCGCTCGTCCAGCAGCCCGGCCTCGCCAAGGAGGAAAGCTCCCGTGCAGATGCTCAACACGCGTGCGCCCCTGTCCACAGCGGCCCGCAGTTCCTCGGTCAGGCGGTCCGGCTGGCGCACGTGCGGGTCGTAGGCGGGGACGCAGATGAGGTCCGCCGAGGCCAGCCGCTCCAGGCCGTGCCGGGCCCGCACCTCGAAGCCGTGCCGGGTCGGCACGCTGTAGCCGGTTGTGCCGGGAGGGACCTGCCCGTGGGTGGGTCAGGCGTACGCCATCAGTGCCTCCACATGTCTGCGGACCTGTTCGGCGAGTTCCGAGTGGCCGGGGGGCAGCGGTCCACGGTGCTCCAACTTGGCCCACATGTGCAGCAGTTCGCGCCCGTGGGTGAGTGCGGCCTGGTCGTCGTCGAGCCGTTGCCAGGCGGCTGTCGCCCGCGCCACCTCCTCCGGCGCCCGGTCGTCCCTCGCCCCGCACCTGATCCGGGCCACGGCCAGGGCCAGCACGGTGGCCTCGCGGGGGTCGCCGCGCAGGTGCGCGAGGTATGCCTCCACGGCCCGTGCCTCCAGCGCCTGCGGATGCTCGGCACCCATCGATCCGGTCAGCCTCTCGCGCAGCGCGGTCGCCTCGGCGAACGCCTCGTCGAGCCGGCCAACGCCCGCCAACGCGTTGATACGGCCGATCGGTTCGGCGAGTTCGGCGGGGAGGTCGATGGTCCTGGCAGAGAGCTGGGCCGGGGCGGCGGCGACACGGTCAGCGACCGTGGCGCGGGCACGGGCAATCGCGGTGGCGATGGCGGAGGGGGCAGGAGCCTCGGCGAGGGAGAGGGCGAGGGCGGTCACGGAGGCCACGGAGGCCACGAGGACGGGTTCGGGTTCCGGGGCCGGTGGCTCCTCCGGTGCGAGGATGCGGCTGGAACCGTCCGGCGACATCTCAAGGGCGAAGTGGGCGGCGCCGGGGCCGTCGTTCACCGTCGCCTCGACGGCGGCGCCGCGCTCCTGCGCGTACCGCTGCAACTGGTCGAGTACGGCCTCGTGCACGGTCTGATCCGGCTCGTGGACGAGGGGGTCCCCGTCGATCTCGGCGAGCCCTTCGTCGGAGATGCGCACCTGGAAGTGGGCCATGGCTGTCCTCCTCATGCTCCTGTGGTGGGCGAAGCAGTGACCGACGGTGAGTCGGTGGGGCTGGGTGTGACGCCGGGGGTGGCGCCCGAGGGCGGGGCGGCGATGCCCTGGTACTTGGCGAACTGGGCGCGGATGGTGAGGACGTAGCTCAGGGCGTCGTTCGACTGTGGGACGCCCTTGGCGGCTTTCACGGCGTCCATCCCGATGGCGTAGCCGGCCAGGGCGAGGTCCAGGACGCTGTTGGTGGTGTTGCCGTCCTTGTCGGTGGTCTTCACGACCGTGCCGTCGTCGAGCAACTTCTGGCCCTGACTGGCCAGGTCGCACATGTAGCGGCCCTGGGCCATGATCGAGTCTTTGTTGTCCGTGGCGGACGTCTTGCCGTTGTTGTCGTCGTCCTTGCCGTACTGCGTGAAGATCGCGGGCGGCAGCTGCGAGATGCCCAGCTCGCCTTTCGGGCCGACCAGGACCGAGTTGAAGCCGGACGCCTTCTCCAGCTGGGAGGCGATGACGATCGGGCCGATCGCGTCGCACAGCTCGCCGGCCTTCTGGATGGGGTCCACCAAGTCGTCGGGGACGGTGGAGGTGTCCAGCTCGCCCTTGCCGTCGCCCTGGAGGACGGTGAGCATCTGGTTCGCGGTGTCGTTGTCGCTGCTGTAGTTGTCGGCGCTGCCGCCGCCTCCTCCGAAGAGCAGGATCAGCGCGATGAGCGGGGCCAGCAGGACCCCGAACCCGCCGAAGATGATGATGAACGGCAGGGCGCCCGCTATGGAGAGCGGGATCATCATGCAGCCGCCCACGCCGGCGCCGGCTATGCCGTACATGACGGCCTTCGAGCCGCCGCTCTCTTCGCTCTCTCCCGCACCCATCTGCGTCCGACCTTCTCCCCTTCGCCTTGAACCGATGTGGCCACACGGCCCGTTGTGCTGTCCGACGGGCTCGACAGATCCAAACGGGCCCCGGAACAAATAAGTTCAAACCGGTGGAAACAGATGAGCCAGAGCAGCGGAAGTACGAGCGAAGAGGGGGGCGGGGCACACATGGGCACTCCTTCGGCAATGCCGTCAGGCCCGCAGTCATGGGTACGGGGACCGAAAGCTCCACAGCCGACGCCCCCGGAAACGCGGCCCGCTCCCGACGGCGACGCGACCGGTCCGACGGCGGGGACGGGCGCGAGTACGGCCGCCCCGGCGGCCTCCGTCGGGCACCCGGCCTCCGTCGGGCAGCCGGTGTATCCCGCCGGCCCCGGTGGGCAGCAGGCGTTCCCACCGGGCCACGGCGGGCAGTCGGCGTACCCTCCGCCTCCGGGCCTCGGCGGTCAGCCGACGGCACCCGTGCCGCCGGTAGCGGTGGTGCCCCATGCGCAAGCCGCCGTGAAGGCCGCCCCGCGGCCCATGGCTCCTGTCGCTCCCCAGCCGCCGATCCCTGTCGCTCCCCGGCCTGGGGCCCCTGCCGCACGGCAGGCAGCCCCCCGGTCCACGGCCCCCGTCCTGCCGCAGGCCGCCCCCGTGCGCCGCGTCGCCCCGGCTCGTGCGTCAGAAGCGGGCTGGGGCCAGCCGAAGCAGCCCAAGCCGGCGCGGGGCAGGTCGCGCGACGAGGTCGTCTGGGTCAAGGCGCACGGCGGGTCCGGTGCGACCTCGCTCGTCGAGGCCCTCGGCGGAGTGGACGTAGGAGCCCGATGGCCGGACCCGGCCCGGGGCGAGCCGCGCCGGGTCGTGCTGGTCGGCCGGACCAGCGCACGCGGACTACGGGCCGTCTCCCAGGCCTTGGGTGCGCTCAAGGAGGGCAACGCCCCGCAAGGACTCGACCTGCTGGCCGTGGTCCTCGTCGCCGACGCCCCCGGACGGTTGCCGCTCGGTCTGCTGCGCCGGATCCGGGTCCTGCGCTCCGTCGCCCGCGTGCACCGCGTGCCGTGGATCCCGGCGTGGCGCACGGGCGGTCAGCTGAAGTACGTACCCAGGCAACTCGTCACGCTCTCCAGGCTGGTGGGCGGCGAGATCCACGGCGAGGGAGTCGTGTCGTGACCCAACTCCTTTCCAGCGCGCCGTACGTGGCCGCCTTCGACCCGGGCGACAACAGCAAGATGATCCTCAACACCCTCTGCTGGGGCGCCTCGGCCTGTGGCGTCGCCGGACTGATCATCGTCGGCATGCAGATGGCGCTCCAGCTGCGCCGCGGCGACCCGGGCGAGGGCGGTGAGCACTTCCGCGGTGTCTTCTACGTCGTCCTCGCCTGCGTGATCGCCTCCACGGCCGGTCCGCTCGTCACGTTCCTCGGCGACCTGACCCTTCAAGGTCCTTAGGGCCAACAGACCTTCCAGCACTGCAAGTTCATCCTCTCGCCCACCGCTCAGGCCGGGTGCCGACTCCTCGGAGAATCCTCATGTCCGCACTGCTCGAAGCCACCCACGTCCTCGCCGCCGGCGTTCCAGACCCGAAGAGCGACGCCCCCCAGCCCCTCTCCGACAAGGTCAACCTCGTCCTCGGCATCCTTGCCTGGGCCGGCACCGCTGCCGGTGTCGCCGGCGTGCTGATCACCGGCGCGATGATGGCCATCTCCGTCAAGCGGGGCGAGAGCTCGGAGCACATGAGCCGCCTCGGCATGGTGCTCGGCGGCTGCGTCCTGGTGGCCACGGCCGGCCCGATCGTCCAGTTCGTCTTCAAGTGATGGGGCGGGCAGTTGGTCTGTTCCGGCGCGGAGAACGGCGGTCGGAGGAGACCGGACCGTACTGGAAGCAGCGCAGTTGGCAGGCATCGGCGGGGTTCCTCGGTCTGGTCGTCGTACTGGGCGCAGTCACCGCGCTGACGTCCGGCTCGGGCACCGGTGGCGACCGTGTCAAGGCGCCGGCGTCCAACGGCCCGCTCTCCGGCACCTCCGTCAAGAAGGACGGCCGCCCGAACGGCTGCCGTACCGACGACAGCGCGGGCGACGCGATACCCACGTCCGTGCCCAAGGACATCAGTTGGCGCACGCTCGGCATCGGGCGGGTGCCGGTCTCGGCCTCGGCGGGGCCGACCAAAATCCAGGGCGACGTGTGGTGGTGCTTCGCGCACACACCCATGGGCGCTGCGCTGGCCGCCACCGTGATCCCCTCCCAGATGAGCGGATCCCAGTGGCGCACCGTCACCGACCAGCAGGTCGTCGCCGGACAGGGACGCGAAATGTTCGTGTTCCAGCGCACCGTCGTGCCGGACACGGACAGTTCGAACAGCTCCCCGTCCACCTCGTCGTACGCCGGGTTCCAGGTGACCTCGTACACGAGCAAGGCGGCGACCGTCGAGCTGTTGATCAAGAACGAGCAAGGCTATGCCAAGACCAGCATCGACGTGCGCTGGAGCGGCGGCGACTGGAAGATCCAGCCCAACGGAAGCGGGGGCCTGTACTCGCAGTTGGCCTCCGCGCAGAACGCCGTCGGCTACACACTTTGGGGGGTTTGACGTGGCGGCCTGTAGCAACGGGAATCCGCTCGCCGGCGCGATCACCGGTTTCTTCAGCTTTCTCGGCAACCCCGTCGGGACGATCATCGATCTGATCGCGAAGAATATCCTCGCCGCCGCGATCGATGTGTTCGCGGGGCTGGCCGACAGTGTCCCGACCCTGGAGGACACGACCACGTCGCACGACGTCAGCGACAAGACATCGTGGATCGTGGTCTATCTGGCCGTCGGTTCGCTGGTGTTCGCGGCCGGCAAGATGGCGATCGAGCGCAAGGGCACCGCGGGCGTTACCGCGCTGAAGGGCATCATGCGCGTCGTCCTGGTGTCGGGCGCCGCCACCACCATCTGCCTGGCCGCCGCCAGGGTCGCGGACAAATACTCCACCTACCTGTTCGACCAGTCCGTGCAGAATGCGCTGGACAACGTCGGCGCCTGCGGGGACACCAGCAACATCGAGTCCTTCCTGCTGCTGCTCCTCGCCTTCCTGCTGCTGCTCGCGGGGATCCTCCACACGGTCCTGATGTACATCCGGCTCGGTGTCATGATGATCATGCTCGGTACCCTTCCGATAGCCGCCGCGGCCTCGATGACGGACTGGGGCGCCGGCTGGTGGCGCAAGCACATCGGCTGGATGATCTCCTGGCTGCTCTACAAGCCCGCGGTCGCTCTTGTGCTGAACGCCGGCATGGCGATGATCACCGCGGGCCAGAACAGCAAAACGAACGCCAACATCAACACCCGCATCGCCGGTATCGGCGTGATGCTGCTGTCCGCCATCGCGCTCCCCGCGCTGCTGAAGCTCGTCGTACCGGCCGCCGCAGCCATGGGCACCGGCAACCCGATGGCCAGCATGGGCCAGGCGGGAGGCCAGTTCGCCAGCGGCGCGGTGCAACTCTCCGCCATGGGCGGCGGATCCGGCGGCGGTGGCGGCGGGCAGAAGGGTCCGAGCGGCGCGAGCGGCACCGGCGGTGCCAGCGGTTCCTCCGGCGCGGCCGGCTCGTCCGGCTCGTCCGGCTCCAGCGGTTCGGACGGTGCCGGTGGTGCGTCCGGCCCGAGCGGTCCGAGCGGTGCGGGCGGTGGCAGCGGCGCGGGCAAGGCCGGAGGCGCAGCCGGCAAGGAAGCTGCGGCGGCCGGAGGTCCGGCCGGTGTCGCGATCCTCGCGGCCGTGGCCGCGGCCCAGACCGCCGGCTCGACGGTCGCCGGCGCCGTAGAGGGCGCCGACGGAGAACTCGGCAACAACAAGTAAGCCCGGGGGAAACGACGACACCCAGGCCGCACGCCCATCGTCGCCGCCCCTGACGAACGGCCGCCGGGCTCCCCTCCCCCCGGGAGCCCGGCGGTCTCTCCCCTCGCCTCTCGACTCACGCCGTACCCCCATCACTTCGCGAAAGGAAACCGGTCGCATGTCCACGGAAGCCGTCTCCCATCCGACCTACGGGAACTGGCGCAGGCCGAGGCGGGCGGGGCTCGGACCGCTCGGGCTCGTCGGCACCTTCGTGATCTTCGGCGGACTCGTCGCCACCCTGCTGGCGTCGCTGATCTCGCTGTACGCGGCGGTGATCGTGTTCGTGCCGGTCGTCCTGTTCCTCATCCCGCTCGCCATCCGCACCCAGGACGGCCGCAACGTCTACCAGCTGTTCGCCCTGCGCGTCGGCTGGTGGCGCCGGAAGGCGAGCGGCGCGCACCTCTACGTCTCGGGCCCGCTGTCCGCGCGGCCCGGCGGCCGGTTCCGCCCGCCCGGGCTGCTCAACAAGGTCACCGCGACCGAGGGCCGCGACGCCTACGACCGTCCCTTCGGGATCCTGCACCACCCGCAGCGCGACCTGTACACGATCGTCCTGGGCTGCGACCCCGACGGCGGTTCGCTCATCGACCCGGACCAGGTCGACGTCTGGGTCGCGCTGTGGGGCGAGTGGCTGGCCCGGCTGGCCCACGAACCCGGTCTGAAGGGCGCGTCCGTGATCGTGGAGACCGCCCCCGACCCCGGCACCCGGCTCGCCCACGAGGTGCTGCCCCGCATCCACCCCGACGCGCCGGCCGCCGCCCGCGCCGTCATGGAGGAGGTCGTCGACCGCTACCCGAGCGCCTCCTCCGAGATGCACACCTACGTCACCCTCACCTACGGCAACCCCGCGGGCCAGAAGCGCAAGAAGGAGGACGTGATCACCGAGCTGTCCATCCGGATCCCGGGCCTGCTCAGCGGGCTCGTCGCGGCCGGGGGCGGTGCCGCGTACCCGCTGTCGTCCGAGCGGATCGCCGAGGTTGTCCGGGTCGCCTACGACCCCGCCGTCGCCGCCGACGTCCTCAACGCCCGTGCTCAGGACGGCGGAACGGGCCTGGAGTGGGACGACGCCGGCCCCGCGGCCGCCGTCGAGACCGTGAGCAGCTACCAGCACGACTCCGGTGTGTCCCGGACCTGGATGCTGACCCTGGCACCGCGCGGCACCATCCGCTCCTCGGTGCTCCGGGGCATGCTGGAGGCCGCCCCCGGCACCCGGCGCAAGCGGGTCGCCCTGGTCTACCGGGCCATCGACCCCGCCACCTCGGCCCGGATCGTCGAGGCGGACCGGCGCAGCGCCCAGTTCATGGCGACGTCCGGCAAGGGCATGGTCCAGGCGCGCGCCGCCTCCGAGATGCGGGCGGCCGAACAGACCGCCGCCGAGGAGGCGTCCGGCGCCGGCCTCGTGGAGTTCTCGCTGATGCTGACGGTCACCGTCGACAACATGGAAGAACTGGCCGACGCCAGCGTCACCGTACGCAACCTGACCGCCGCCTCCCGGGTCCTGATGCGGCCCGCCGACCGGATGCAGGCGGCCGCGTTCAGCTGCACCCTGCCCGCCGGAATCCTTCCGTGGGAACAGACCCTCATCCCGCACGAACTGCAGGAGGCGCTGTGAGCCGCCGTAGCGAAGAGAAGCAGGCCGAGCGGGAGGACCGCCTGGCCGAGGAGAAGGCGTTCAGGGAACTGGACGCGAGCTGGTCCGTGCAGGGCCTGACGGAGGAGCCCGGCCGGAAGAAGTCCGCCAAGGCCAGGTCCGCTGGCAAGCGCGGCGGCAAGCAGAAGGCCCCGGCCGCGCCCAGGGAGCTGTACATCCCGGCCCGCGGCTGGCAGGGCGCCGGCGGTGGACGCGTCAGCTACATGGACCCGCCCACCATGTGGCGAGCCACCACCGTGCAGGCCTGCGGCATGTGGCCGTTCGCCGCCGGTTCGGGCTCGCCCATGACCGGAGTGCCGCTCGGGCAGCACCTGTTCACCGGCGCCACGGTCTGCGGCGACCCCCTCAACTGGTTCACCCGGGCCCGCTACATCTCCAACCCCTCGTTGTTCATGCTCGGTATGCCGGGCCTGGGCAAGTCCACCCTCATCAACCGGATGCTGATCGGGCTCGCTGCGACCGGTGTTGTCCCCCTGGTACTCGGCGACCTCAAACCCGACTACGCCGACACCGTCCGCGCGCTCGGCGGCCAGGTCATCTCCATCGGCCGTGGCCGGGGCGGCATCAACGTCCTCGACCCGGGCGCCATGGGCGAGGCCGCGGCGAAGATCGGCGGCGAGGCCGGCGAGGTCCTGAAGGCCGAGGCCCACGGCCGCGTACTGAACATGGTCGCCGCTCTCATCACCATCGTGCGCGGCCGTCCCATGGACGACCACGAGCAGTCCGTGCTCTCCGCGGTTCTCCACCACCTGCGCGAACGCACCCCCGTCGGCGGCACCGTGCTGCTGCCCGACGTCCTGCGGGTCCTCACCGAGGGTCCCGACCGGGTGCGCTCGGTCACGCTCGACCGCGGCGACGACGCCCGCTACCGGGACGCCGTCGACCCGCTGCACCGCTCCCTGCTCGGCATCCTCGACGGCCCGCTCGGCGACACCTTCGCCTCCGAGACGTCCACCCATATCAACCCCGACGCGCCCGCCGTGTGCATCGACATCTCCGGCATCGGCGAGGCCGACACCCAGCTGACCGCCGCCGCGATGCTCGCCGCCTGGTCCGACGGACTCGGCACCGTGGCCGCCTCGCACGCCCTCGCAGACGCCGGACTCGCCCCTCGGCGCTGGTTCTTCACCGTCCTCGACGAGCTGTGGCGCCCGCTGCGCGCCGCCTCCGGCATCGTCGACCGCATCGACGCGCTCACCCGCCTCAACCGCTCCCTCGGCCTCGGCGACGCCAAGATCACCCACACCCTCAAGGACGCCGAGGCCCTCGGGACCGACGCCGACCGCGCCAAGGCCCGCGGCTTCGTCGAGCGGGCCGGCATGGTGGTGTGCGCCGGACTGCCGAAGACCGAGATGGAGGACCTCGGCAAGGTGGTCGGGCTCTCCCGGCGCGAGATCGAACTCGTGTCGTCCTGGTCCTCGCCCCCCGGCTGGGGCGTCAACGGCGAGAACGAGGAACCGCCGGGCCGCGGCCGCTTCCTCATCAAGGTCGGCGGTCGCCCCGGCATCCCCATCAAGGTCGCCATCACCGACGCGGAACGCCGTCTGCATGACACCAACACCCGCTGGACAACCAACGAGGAGGCCGTCGAGCGGGCCGCGGCCCGCGCCGCCGAGCAGGTCGCACGGGCCGCCCAGGAAGGGCCCCTCGGATTCCCCGGTGACCCGGGCGTTCCCGGTGTCGAGGCGGCGGCCGGGAGGTGGACCGCATGAGCGGCCCGCGCAGCGGCGGCCTGAACGAGCAGCTGCCGTGGGCCATCGCTGCGATCGCCGGCACCGGCCTCCTCATGTTCACCATCGTCTGGTCCGGTGGCACCCTCGGCGCCGGACTCTCCGGCCACGGCTGGGACGCCCCGCCCTTCGCAATATCCACCGTCGCCAACCTGGTCTCCGACGGACCGGCCGCGGTGTGGCCCGCGGCGCCGACCACCGCCGTCTACGTGGGTGTCCTCAGCCTGTTGGCGCTGGTCGCGGTTCCCGTCGCCCTCACCGTCAACTTCGCCATGAACCGCGGTGCCGGCCCCAAGGGCCTCGCCGGACGGCGCGAGCTCGCCGCCATGTGCCCCAAGGGCATCGAGGCCCGCGCCCGCGAACTGCGCCCCACCCTCAAGGGCCGCGAGAAGCTGCACGCGGACGAGACCGGCAACCTCCTCGGCGACCTCGACCCCAAGGGCCCCGAACTGCGCAGCAGTTACGAGGACGTGGAACTCGACCTGATGGCACCCCGTGCCGGCAAGTCCACCGGCATCGCCGTTCCCCGGGTGCTGCGCGCCCAGGGCGCCGTCCTGCTCACCTCCAACAAGTCCGACGTGTACGCCGTCACCCGCGCCGAACGGGAGAAGGCGGGCAGGGTATGGACGTTCGACCCGCAGGGCATCGCCCACACCCCGCGCGCCATGTGGTGGAACATCCTGGGCGAGTGCCACACCATCGAGGGGGCACGCCGGATGGCCGGCCACTTCGTGGCGTCCGTCAACGACGACTCCGCGAAGAAGGACTTCTGGATCTCGGCCGCCCAGAACACCCTGACCGCCCTCTTCCTGGCCGCCGCCCGTGGCAGGGCTCCGCTGAAGGAACTCCTCGCCTGGCTCGCCGACCCGGCCGACCGCACCCCGATCGACCTTCTGCGCGAGGTCGGACTCATCGCGATGGCCGAGCAGTTGCAGGGCACCGTACGCGGCGCGGTGGAGACCCGGGACGGCATCTACGAGACCGCCCGGCAGACCGCCTCCTGCCTCCTCGACCCCGAGATCCTCGCCTGGGTCACCCCCGACCCCGACCTCCCCGAATTCCGCCCCGACCTGCACGTCCTCGGCAACGACACCCTCTACCTCCTCTCCAAGGACGGCGGCGGCTCGGCGGCGGGTGTCATCGCGGGACTCGCCGACGCGACGATGCGCGCGGGCGTCGTCGCCGCCGAACGCATGGGCGGCCGACTCGACCCGCCGCTGACCGCGGTCCTCGACGAGGCCGCCAACGTGTGCCGCATCTCCGACCTCCCCGACCTCTACTCGCACTTCGGCTCGCGCGGCATCAACGTCGTGACTCTGCTGCAGAGTTACCGTCAGGGAGCGCGTGTATGGGGCGAGATCGGCATGGACGCGCTGTGGAGCGCGGCGACCATCAAACTCCTCGGCGCGGGCCTGGACGACGCAGACTTCGTCCAGAAGATCTCCACCCTGGTCGGCCAGCACGACGTACGCACACCGAGCATCTCCCGCAGCAAGGACGGCACTTCACGCTCGTACTCCTACCGCCAGGAGGCCGTGCTGCCGCCCGACAAGATCCGCGCCCTCCCCAAGGGCACCGCTCTCCTCCTCGCGACCGGCGTCAAGCCCGCCCTGATCAGGCTGCGTCCCTGGTACAAGGAGCCCGGCGCCGCCGCCATCTCGGCGGCGGCGAAGGCGGAGACAGAGGCGATCACGGAACGCGCCGCACGTCGTCTGATGCCGGGCGTGACGCTGTCCAAGCCGCACTAGACGGACGGACCCCGCACCGCGCGAAGCAGTACGCAGCAGCAGCTCGGCGGGCCCGTATCTCGCCCGGCCCATCAGCCATGCGCCGAGGACGAGTTGGAGGCCGTACAACACCACGCAGCCCGCGAGCACGACGGCGGTGCCGACACGGTCGTAGAGGCCGAAGCCGTACCCGGTGAACACACAGGCGAGTAGCAGCGACTGGGTGAGGTAGTGGGTGAGCGCCATGCGCCCGGAGGCGGCGAGTACGGCCGCCGCCGGGCCGCGTGCGTCGAGCAGCAGGAGCAGGGCGCACGTGTACGACGCCGTGAGTGCCGGAGCGGTCAGCAGGGACACCGCGTGTCCGACCAGGAACCACCGGCTGTCCAGCGGCCCGTTCGCACAGCACGCGGCGACCACACCACCGGCCAGGCCGACCGGCAGCCACCGTACGACGATCCGCCGCAGCCACCGCCGGTCCCGCCCACGCCGCTCCACCAGGCCCGCCTTGGCCGCCGCGAGTCCCGCCAGGAACGCGGCCGGCATGTCGGGGGTGTACATCAGATTCGCGCCGAGCGCTGTCGGCAGCTCACGCAGGTGGGCCCCGATCACCGACAGGGCACCGCCGCGGTAGGCGGCCACGATGTCCGCGACCTGGGGGGCGTACCGCGCCGGAGTGAGCGGCTCGGTGAAGGCGACGGTCAGCAGCCCGTACCCGAGCAGCAGGACGGACAGGCCCGCGACCAGGCAGATCGCGATCCGCAGGGCAGCGCGGGGGGTGAGGCCGCGCAGACCGTACAGGATCAGCGCCAGAACGGCGTACGTCATCAGGATGTCGCCGGGGTAGAGCAGTACGGCATGGCCGAGACCGAGCCCGAACAGCCCCGCCGTACGCCGCAGATGGCGCACCGTGAACGCGCCACCCGCCCGCGGGGCGGAGCGCATCTGGAGTGCGGAGCTGTAGCCGAACAGGAAGGAGAACAGCTGATAGGCGGTGGTCAGCGCGGTCCCCCCCATGCGGCCGCCCGGTCGGCGGCCGAGGCCTGGGGCCCACCGCCGATCGCCGTGTACGGCCCAGCCATCAACTGGGCGTTGACGAGCAGGATGCCGAACACAGCGAACCCGCGCAGCACATCGATCTCGTGGACCCGCCAGGACCGGCCGGGCTCGTTCCCGCTCCCGCTCACGACGTCACCATGACCGCGGTGCCGAACGCCACGGTCGACGACAGGAACCACCAGAACGACGGCGCCAGCAGATGCCGCACGTTCCACAGCCGGCCCGCCCCGGGCCGGCTCCGCAGGTAGACCACGGGCACGCTCTCGCCGACCGGCGGAAGCCCGCACAGCGGCCCGTACGCCCCCGGATCGATGACGACGGCCTGCCCCAGATGGTCGGAGAACACCACCAGCCCGGCGCGCCGCCGCTCGGCTGCCGGCCGCTTCGTCACGACCCCCATCACGCGCAGTCCGCGCGCCCACAGCCGTACCACCGCCACCAACTGCCGGACGGCGAGCAGCAGAAACCCGAGGCCCAACCCCGTGCAGAGGGCCAGCAGCAGCAACTCCGCGTCCATGCAGTCTCCTTCACCCGCCGTATGCCTTTGCTCGCGCACAACGGATGCCGGGGTGCCACTGGTTCACGCCCCCTTGAACCGCCGGACGGGTCGCTCCCGTTGTGGGGACGGACCCCGCATTCCAGCCCCGATCGACGCGTACGAAGGGAGCTTCGGCCCAGATGAGACGGCCCCTGCGCACCCACGGCTACCGGGCGGCGGCAGCAGTCGCCCTGGCCTGCGCTCTGACGGCAACGACCCAGCAGGCCGCCCGAGCCGACCCCACGACCCTCACCGAGGTACGCGCCGAACTCCAGCGCCTCTACCACGACGCGGAAGTCGCCACGGACAGGTACAACGCCGCCGACGAAAAGGTGACCAAGCAGGAGAAGCGTGTCCGCACGCTCAACAGCCAGGTCGACACGGCCGAGGCGAAGCTGGCCCGCCTCACCCAGCTGGCCGGGGCGGCGGCCCGCGCCCAGTACCGGGGCGACGCCCTGCCCGCCGAGATGCAGTTCGCGCTCGCCGACAACCCCGAACACGCCCTGGACAACGCCTCGTTGGCACGCCAGGCGCAGCAGGCCACGCAAGGCGTGCTGACCGCCCTGACAGCAACCCGCAAGGACCTGCGCGCCCGCACCGACGACGCCTCCGGCGAACTGAAGCGTCTGCAGGCGAGCCGCCGCGCCAAGAACACCGAGCGCCACACGATCGAGCAGCACATCGCCACGGCGAAGAAGCTGGAGTCGCAGCTGGCGAAGAAGGAAGTCGAGCGGATCGCCGCACTCGACAAGGAGGAGGCCGACGACGCTCAGGCGAAGTGGGTGGGCACGGGCATCCTCAAGAAGGTCGGCACCGATGCGACCACCGCGGGTCAGAAGGCCATCGCCTACGCCACCCGCCAGCTCGGCAAGCCCTACGTCTGGGGCGCCGAGGGCCCCGACTCCTTCGACTGCTCCGGCCTCACCTCCCAGGCCTGGCTGGCGGCGGGCCACAGCATCCCCCGTACGTCGGAAGAACAGTGGCGCCGGCTGAAGCACGTCCCCGTCGGGGACATGCGCCCCGGCGACCTCATCATCTACTTCTCCGACGCCAGCCACGTCGCCCTCTACATCGGCGACGGCAAGATCATCTCCGCTCCCCGTCCCGGGCGGGTGGTGTACGTGTCGGAGGCGGGGTCGATGGAGATCCTGGGGGTGGTGCGGCCGGACGCCTGACACCGGCGACCCGACACCGGCGAACCGACACCGACCAGGGGCGGACCGCGATGGTCCGCCCCTCGCTGGGTCCGAGCGCCTGACGCGTCCGTCATGCCCGCTCGTGCGGTGGAGGCGGCGCACCAGGCGATGGTCCGAACGGGTCGACGGCGTCGACGGGGGGAGTCTCCTTCGGGCGGTGGGAGCCGGGCTTGCATCCCGCGAACGGGCCCGCCGGGTCCCGCAGGTTCTGCATGGTCGGATTCAGGAAGTCCCGGTGCCAGTCGGCGGGGCCGCTCATGCCGGATTCGGAGCCGGTGTCGCTCATCTCCCCCCAGGCGAGCCACAGGCCGTGCATCACGGCCACCGCTTCCGGGTGCTCCCACCAGCGGGAGCACCACGGGGCCATGGAGGTGACCTCGCGGCCGTAGACCGGCAGCAGCACATGGTGCACCCACAGGGTCAACTGCCGCAGCGTCCGTCCGTACTCCGGTCCCTCCAGGTAGAGGATGAACTTCGGTGCGGCGGGCGGTGGTTGAGGAAGCGGCGGGGATTCGGAGGAGGATTCCGGGGGCGCTTCGGTCTGCTGCTCGGCGCTGGGGGTCGGGACCGTCATGGTGCTCCTTTCTGGTGTGCGGTGAGGGCTGCCCCGGATGGTTGTCGAGGAAGCCCCGGAGCATGAGGACACAGGCCTCGTCGGGCACCACAACGCATGCGGGCGGCACGGGGTTCACCGGATGCGAGGCGAGTTGAACCGCTCTGGTGCGCTGTCCGTTGAACCTGCCAAGACCATCGAGGCGGCAGAACAAGATCAGTCGACACGGCAATTCCGCGGTACGGGTGAGCGGTGATCGCTCGCCACTTCGACGAGGAGGACCTTGCGATGGCAACACCCACACCCCCTTTCGACCAGGAAAAGCTCGACTCCGAAGTCGAGTCCATGCGGAAGGAGGCGAGGAAATACGGCCTGCACCATGACAAGCCGTTCATGACTGCCTTCAACGGGTACATCGAGCAGCTCTACCAAAATGGGGAAGATCTCAATCGGGGGGAGGTTCCTCAGGCGGGTGACGCGGCGGAAAAACTGATCGAGGAGTTCGACCGCCTCAATGCATTTCACGTCCCGGCTCGATGGTATAGGGATACGTATGAAGAGCTCTACAGCAAGCACGGTAGGGACAGTGAGTCACTCGAAAATGAGTTCGCAGAGGCGAGGGCGAAGAAAGCAAGCGAGACCGGAAAATATCTGTGGAGTAAGACCGAGCCCTATTATCCCGCAAGAAAGGCGGCGGAGGCTGGGGATATGATCCTGGAGACGGGAGTCCCGGGCAAGATCTTGAACGGGAAAACCGGCGGGGTTGAGAACTGGTCGGATGCTCCCGTGCAGGAGCGGATCTGGCAGCTTATGTCCGGCCACTATGTGGATGGTGCGCACGGGCCGGTCACGGGAGTGATGCTCGAGGGCAGGGTGGCGGGCAGCGTATTGACAAAATACGAGTGGCCCCGTCTGAGGGAGCTGATCAAGGCCGGAAAAGTTCCCCACCTGCATGTCAAGTTGATGGGCATCAAGGGCGACAAGAAGAACTCGGAAACGTGGTCGCTGACAACGAAGGAGAGTTTCGACGTCCGCTCGCAGGGATCCTTCGACAGAATCCCTTCCCCGGATTCAGACTTCAAGGAAAATCAGTCCCGGTGGCGCAACCGGGAGCTGGAGCGGAATGCCCGTAGCAAATCATCCAGCCCATCGAGCAGCTCCGACGGCAGCTCTTCGAGCAACCACTCGCTCGACAACTTCCACAAGGTGTTCGACGATCCCAACGCGGTCGTCGTCCTGTGGGATCCCTACGCAGGGGACGCTCAGTTCACGGAAAGCCCGAAATCGCTCTCCAGGTCGGGAAGCGGCGAATTCCCGCAAGGGTCGACCGAGGAGATGACGGGAGAGGAGAGAAGGCAGGCGACGATAGACGCGGTGCGGGCCGAGTTGGCGGCCGAGGCACAGGGTACGTATTCGATGGACCAAAAAATCGCGAACTTCATGGCGGAGCAGGCGGAGCGGAGGGCCGGCTCCACCTCGGCGTGGCAGTCCGTGCAGGGCGCGCAGGAAGGCGTCAACTACGACCCGTCCGAGGGTAAGGGTTCGTCCAGCGATGAACGTTCACCGATGGAAGGTTCTCCCGGCGTTCGTCTTGGCCCAGAGTCCTCTTACTTCTCGCCGGGAGCTGCGGTGGGGGGTACTCAGTACGGCCACGACTACCCCCAGTCGCCGGTCCACGGTGCCCAGGCGTACAACCCCTCGTCCGGCGACACACAGAACCGGCTCCCGAGCGGCACGGCGTCCGATTCTTCTGGCGGTGTCCCGTTGACGTCGGGATGGTCCTCCGATTCTTCGGGCGGCGTCAAGCTGCCGCAGGACAGCGGCTCCAGTGAGAAGAAGCCCAAGAAGGAGCCCGTGAAGCAGGTTGCGGGGAAAACGCAGGGGCGCCGGCGCTGACGCCCTCCTCCCGGGTCCGTACCGGATGTTCGTGGCGGTGCGGACCCGGCTGCCGTTCATGCGGCCGGGCGCGTAAGGCGTACGGCTCACGCAGAGCGGAGCGACGGGACCCGAAGGTCCCGTCGCCCCGCCGCCGGGCCGGTCCTAAGCGGGTCGGGTGAAGTCCGCTGCGGTTCGGCAGCGCCCCGAAGGGGCGCGGGGCTGTGTCGATATGCGGCTCCGCCACGTGGGCGCGACAGCCACGACGGTGCCGCAGCACAACGACGGCATAGCGCGGCACTTCCAGCGGAGCCCTCAGCTTGCCGGTTCGGTCGCCGCCCGCTTCGCCGCCGGCTGAGCAGCGGCGTCGGTGATGCCCGGACTCTCCGGGGACGGGGCCCGGGGCATGCGCCTATGGCGGCCGACTGTGGCTGACCGCCGCCCGGTTCCACTCGTCCCCGCCGCGCCTCGGACCTCCGTGGGACGCGGGCGTGTCTCGACCGCGCCTTCCAGGAGTGGGGCGAGGTCGAGGACGACCACGTCATCGGAGCGCTGGCTCGGCACTCAGGACCTTGTACGAGCACGACCCGGACCACCGCCCGGACGTCCCGGACGCCATCGGCAGACGCCTGCTGCGCAGGCGCATCCATCCCGTTCCGGTGCAGCGGCACTGATGTTCTCGGATGACCGAGGACTCCGACGCAGGTTGCCGCCGACGGCTCGGCCGTGCTCTCCGGGCCGCCGGTGCTGAACCCTCGGGCATACGCGATCCGTTGTGCCTCTCGAACCGGCGTCGGCGTTCAGCCGACAGAGCACAGTCGGCAAGGTCGGGGAGGTACGCACATGCCTGCTACCCATACGTGGTGGTTCGCGCCGCAGGGTCTGTTGAAGCGGCGCCGGTCCACGTCGGACGCGGGCGGGTGTTACTCCCGTCAGGACCTGCCGCGCCCGGTCGGCAGCGCCCCGCGGCTTCCCGAGTCCCCGCTGCCTCCCGGACTGCTGCCGTTGCCGACGGGATTCGAGTTGGCGGCTACGACGAGTCAGGCTCGGCTGCTCTTTGACGCGGTGGCTGTCCGGCGTTGAACCGTTCGCCCCGGCGGCCCGTTGTCGCTCGTGTCAGCACCTCCGACTTGAAAGAGGGGCAACGTGACGGATGGCAACGTGGCTTCCCCGAGCCTGACCCGGTTGACCGAGGATCGCCCGGAAGTCGTACTGGCGCGAGACCTGCTCAAGACCGAGTACGACCTGATAGGCGGGCGTCGCGGAGGCGGCGCAGGCTCGACGGACAGGGGCGTCTGGGAGCAGATGCGGGCCGCGCTGCGTGGCCTCCGGGATCGCGTCATGGGCCGGTCACGGTCGGCGCCGGCCGGGGGAGGCTCCTCGTCCGGCGGAGGGCGGGAGGCCGGCCCATCCGGCCAAGCCGCGTACGCGCCGGGCCCCGCCGAGTCGGTGCCGGCGTCGACATCGACTCCGGCGGCGACGGCCGAGCGGCAGAAGCCGTCCGGATCGGAGAAGTCGGCACGTAAGGAGAAGGTGCGCGTCGATAAGGAGATCGGTCGGCTTCCGGACCGCAAGGCCTTCGAGGACGCGGTTCTGGAGCAGCTCAGGGGCGATGAGAACTGGAAGAAGGCGTTCGAGGAATCCCCCTGGAGTATGCCGGATGTCGCGAAGTACGCCATCAGGGCGCACCTGAGGGAGGCGCTGGCAGACCGTCCCCCGAGTTTCGACTTGCCGCAGGCGGAATCAGGTCCGAGTCTGCCGGATGGCGATGCACTGTGGGCGGCCACGCCCACGGAACTCATGAACAGCGCTAGAGACAGAATCATGGCCGCCGACGCGCAGCAGCATCAGGCATTCCGAGAGCGCTTCGAGCGCTCGGCACGACCACCGGACGAGCCGTTGACCAGTGCCAGTTTCCAGGGTCTGCGCGCGGGCGGGGACATCGACGGCCACGCCTTCAAGGCGATGGAGGCCGCACGGGCGGGGGCAGAGGCTGCGCACAGTACCGCGTCACCTGCTCCCCCGAGCCCCGTGAGCCCCACAAGCTCCCCAAGCCCCGTAGACCCCGCGCGCCCTGTGAGCCCTGTGAGCCCGGTGTCTAGCGAAGGGCATGATTTCCTTCGCCAGTCGCTTGAGTCCTTCCAGACCGCGACTTCCGGAAGCCTTGGCTCCGCCTCGAACTCGTCAAGAGCCTCAAGCGTCCCAAGATCCAACCGTGGGCCCGTTCAGACGAGTCCGAAGGCCGAGCAGAGGCGACGGTAAGGACATTCCTCCGTCGGCTGAACCATCCGCCGCCCCTATCCGTCGTGCCTGCCGCGGCGACACCTGATCGTCGAAGAACCGCGCCCAAGCCCGATGGAGAGGCCCGCTCTATGCGCAGACGCACATCATTTCTCCTGGCCCTGCTCCTGGTCATCGTCGGTGTGTCAGGCACCGCCGTAGCAATCCAGGCCCGTCGCTCCAGCAGCACGAACATCAAGGGAACGCCGGCCGCCGACGTCGGCACCGCCGAGCACACCGTCACCTTCCAGAACAGGACGGACGGCCGTGTCTGGGTCGGCAGCGAGGTCAACGCCGACGGCTCGACCTCGCTCACCGGGCTGCCGACGCTGGACCCGGGACAGTCCGCCACCATCACGATCCCGGAGCGCGAGGGCGCCGGGCACTGGCGCGGTACCTTCTTCGCCCGCCAGGGGTGCAGCGGTGAGGACGGCAGCACGTTCCACTGCGCCGTCGGCGACTGCGGACCGTACGCCGACCACTGCTCGCTCGGCGAACAGCCCGCCGGACTGGCCGAATTCAACTTCGACCCGGCCGACAACCTGGCGCCCTGGTACGACGTCAGCTACGTCAACGCCGTCTCGGTGCCCGTCACCATCACCCCGAACGACGTGGCGGTGCCCGAGAGTGGCGAGTGCGCGGCGGCGGGCTGCGCCAGGATCTGCTGCCCGGCTGCCCGGCCGACAACCTGGTCAAGGACCAGGGCACGGGCCAGTCGCTGGTGTGCGTCAATCCCAACCGGGACGCGAAGACTCCCTACAGCGAGATGATCAACCAGACGTGCCCCACCGCGTACGCCTGGTCCAAGCAGGACGCCGAGCCGGGCAACAAGGTCATGTACCAGTGCACCAAGTGCAGCGGCCTGACCGTCGCGTTCGGCACCGGCAGCGCCGCCGCCCCGACGGACCCTGCCACGACGACCACGACCGGCACAGTCACCCCGGCCTCGACCCGCAAGGGCATCAGCCTCAGCCCCGTCGACGGAGCCTCCCGGGCGCTGGCCGAGTCCGGTGCGTCCTGGTACTTCAACTGGGCCTCGTCCACCGGTCCGGTCGCCAAGCCGGCCGGTGTCGAGTACGTTCCGATGATCCGGGGTCCCGGCTCGGTGACCGACGCCGAACTCGGCCAGGCCGCCCAGCAGGGCACGGAGTTGCTCGGCTTCAACGAGCCCGACTCGGGCACCCAGTCCAACATGACCCCCGAACAGGCTCATGTACTTCCTTAGGTATCCATGAACCGCTCCGGGTTCGGTGGGGACTCGATCGTTTGAGAGGATCGAGTTATGGCACGTCCTTCCCAGTACCCGCTTGAGCTGCGCCGTCGTGCGGTGCGGATGGTCGCCGAGGTGCGGCCGGAGTACGACACCGAGTGGGCCGCGATGAAAGCGGTCGCCCAGAAGCTGGGCATCGGCACGACCGAGACGCTGCGCAAGTGGGTGCGGCAGGACCAGATCGACGCCGGGGCCCGTCCGGGCACAACGAGCGAGAAGTCGGCCGAGCTGAAGCGACTGCAGAAGGAGAACGCCGAGCTGAAGCGGGCCAACGACATCCTCAAGGCCGCAGCGTCTTTCTTCGCGGCCGAGCTCGACCGGCCACACACACGCTCGTAGCGTTCATCGACGAGCATCGGGACCGCTTCGGCGGAGTCGAGCCGATCTGCCGGGTCCTCACCGACCACGACTGCAAGACCGCCTCGTCCACCTACTACGCCCACCACAAACGCCAGGCCGCACCCGCGGACCCGCACCGTCCGCGACGCCGAACTGAAGAGCCTGATCACACAGGCGTACGAGGCCAACTACCGTGTCTACGGCGCCCGGAAGATCTGGCGGCACCTGAACCGCCAGGATGTCGCGGTGGCCCGCTGCACCGTCGAGCGCCTCATGCGTGAACTTGGCATCACCGGAGCGGTCCGCGGCAAAAAGGTGATCACCACCATCCCCGACACGAGCACGGAACGGGCCCCGGACCTCGTGGACCGCGACTTCGTCGCCCCCGCCCCGAACCGCTGCTGGGTCGCCGACTTCACCTGATGCCCGGGCTCCTGCGACCACCTGACGGCAGAAACCGTGGAGAGCCCGTTGCCCAGTAATGGGCACGGCGGGTTCGGCGAGAGGTCCGGGGAAACGGGCCGGGAGTAATTCCGGAACCGCGCCCCGGGCCTACTCAGCGACGAGGCAGGCTTCACCCGACGGCCGCCCAAAGGACGCACGTGGGGCCGGCGCGGTCGCACACCGCAAGTGACGGTGAGTGGCAAACGCTCGGGCCGGTTGTCGGTGGCGGGGCTGATCGCGATGCGGCCCGGCTCGCGTACCCGGCTGTGCCACCGCCTGCGCACGCATCCCGCGGGCAAGGGCCAGCGCCGCAGCATGGGCGAGCGCGACTTCATCGCGCTGATCGACGGCACTCATCAGCTCGTGAGGGCGCCACTCGTTGTGGCGTGGGACCGGCTGAACACCCACGTCTCCCACGCCATGCGTGAGTTGATCGCCGAGCGCGAGTGGCTGACGGTGTTCCTGCTGCCCGCCTACTCGCCCGACCTCAACCCCGTCGAGGGCGTGTGGGCGCACGTCAAACGCAGCCTCGCCAACCTCGCCGTCGTCGCTCTCGACCGCCTGGAAACGCTCGTCCCAAACGCCTCCAGTACCGGCCCGGCACCCTCGACGGCTTCATAACGGGCACCGGCCTGACCCTCAACAACCCAGCATCACCTTGACGAGCCGAAGTCAGTAACGCACCCCTCGCTCCTCCAGCGCCGTCCGGAGACTGCGCAGGGCGTAGTACACGCGGGACTTCACGGTGCCCTGCGGGACACCGAGCACCGAGGCCGCCTGCTGGGTGGTGCGGTCCGCGAAGAACGTCGCCCGCAGCACCTCACGGTGCGCGGGTGTCAGTGCCTCCAAGGCGTCCCGCACCACGATGGACAACAGCATCCGGTCGATGTCGTCGGCCTCGATGCCCAGTTCGCTGACCCAGGTGGCGCCGCTGACCTCCTGGGGTCGCGCCGCCCGGGTGCGGTGCGCATCGATGACGAGATTGCGGGCGACCCGGAACATCCAGGGGCGCACCGCCATCCCTTCGTCGTCGACCAGGTTCTGCTTGTTCCAGCACCGCAGCAGTGTCTCCTGGATGACGTCCTCGGTGCGGTGCGTGTCCCCGCCCAGCATGCGCAGCACGTGCGCGTACAGCGCCGGGCCGTGCTCCAAGTACAGGTTTCGCAGGGCCCGTTCTTCCGGGGTTGCCGCGCCCGCCGATCCGATCACGGTGACGTTCATGATGTGCTCTCTCCTGCTCCGTCGGATGAGCGACCCCTGCCCGGACGGGGTGAGGCCGGGGTCGGCTGGGACGGAGTGTTGCGAGCGGCGTTCCACGTTCGTTTGACGCTGGTTGTACGAGTCGATGGACGAGCAGGTCAGGAGCGCCTCAGACGTACGCGGCCAGGGCGTCGACATGCCTGCGGACCTGTCCGGCCAGTGCGGCGTCGCCGGGCGGGAGCAGGCCGCGGAGGTCCAACTGGATCCACATGTGCAGGAGTTCACGGCCGTGGAGCATGGCGGCCCGGTGGTCGTCGATCCGCTGCCAGGCTGCCGCCGCGCGCGCCACCTCCGCCGGCGCCTGTCCGTCCCAGGCCCCGCACCGGATCCGGGCCACCCCCAGGGCCAGCACGGTGGCCTCCCGGTGGTCGCCGCGCAGATGCGCGAGGTACGCCTCCATCGACCGGGCCTCCAGCGCGTCCGGGTGCCCGTCGCCCAGCGTGTCGGTCAGGCTCTCGCGCACGGCGGAGGCGTCGGCGTATGCCTCGTTGAGCCGGCCGGTGGTCGCCATCGCGTTGATACGGCTGATCCGTTCGGCGTGCTCGGTGGGGAGGTCGGCGGTGACGGCCCGGGGCGGGGGCGGGAGGACGGCGGTACGGGCCGCGGCGGTGGCGCGGCCGATCGCGGTGGCTACGGCGGACGCCGCCTCGGCCTGTGGTGGCTCGGGGGATTCGGGGGCTCTTCCGCGGGATCGAGGACACGGCTCGAACCGTCCGGGGACACCTGGAGGACGAAATGGGCGGCGCCGGAGCCCTCGTTCACCGTGGCCTCCACGGCGGCGGCGCGCTCCTGGGTGTACTGCTGCAACCGGTCCCGTACGGCGTCGTGCACGGACTGGCCCGGTTCGGGGACGAGCGGGTGTCCGTCGATCTCGGCGCGCTCTTCGTCCGTGACCTGCATGTCGAAGTGGGCCATGGCTGTCCTCCTCATACGGGGGAGTGGAGGTGACTCGGGGCGGTCAAGCCGTACGGGGGGTGACGCCGGAGCTGGCTCCGGCGGGCGGGGCGGCGATGCCCGCGTACTTGGCGAACTGGGCGCGACGGCAAGGACGTATCCCTGGGCCTCGTTGGTGTTCGGCACGCCCTTGGCGGCTCGGACGGCGTCCATCCCGAGGTGGTAGCCGGCCAGGGCGAGGTCCAGGACGGTGTTGGTGGTGCCGGTCTGGACGACTTCGCCGCTGTCGATCATCTACCGGGCCTGTTCCGCCAGATCGCACATGTAGCGGCCCTGGGCCATGATCGAGTCCTCCGCGTCCAGGGCGGAGACCTTGTCGTCGTCGTCCCTTGCCGAAGCGCGTGAAGATGTGGGGCGGCAGCTGGTGGCGATGACCTGGTTCGCGGTGTCCTGGTTGTCGGCGTCGCCGCGGCGGCCCCAGCCCCAGGCACTGCTCCTCAGGACCGGGCAGGGCTACGCGGCGACCACGGCCACCCACCGCTGGTTCGGACGGGACGCGGTGAAGTCGAGTCGGGGTCCGCCGACTGGCCCCTACCGGACAACGCGCCTACGCTGCTCGGCTCGGGGGGACGTGAGGTCTTCCTTCGAGCTCAGGTCGCCACAGTCGGCCCCGCGAGCCGCAGTCCCGGAAACGTCAACTTCTCCCGCCCGGCCGGCCCCGTGTCGGGTCTTCGCGGGCACGGCAGCGGCCCGAAGGCGCGAGGGCGATGACGTTCCGCCACCGGTGAACCATCCACCGCCTCCCGTCCGTCGTGCGTGTGCAGGCGGCCACAAGCCGTCGTCCCCCGCAAGCCCGAGGAGGAGGCACTTTCTATGCGCACCTTGCGCAACATGCGCAGACGCACATCGTTCCTGCTGGCCCTGCTCCTGGTCATCGCCGGTGTGACAGGCACCGCCCTAGCGATCCAGGCCCAGCGATCCGACGGCGGAGGCATCGGTGAAACGCCGGCCGCCGCCGTCGGCGCCGATCACACCGTCACCTTCCAGAACAGGACGGACAGCCGTATTTGGGTGGGCAGCACGGTCAACGCCGACGGGTCGGCCGTGCTCACCGGGCTGCCCGTGCTCGACTCGGGCCAGTGCGCCACCATCACCATCCCCGAGCACGCGGGCGCCGGGCACTGGCGTGGCAAGTTCTTCGCCCGCCAGGGCTGCGAGGGCGAGGAGGGCAGCACCTTCCACTGTGCCGTGGGCGACTGCGGGCCCTACGCCGACCATTGTTCCCTCAGCGAACAGGACACCGGGCTGGCCGAGTTCAACTTCGACCCGGCCGACGCACTGGCGCCCTGGTACAACATCAGCTACGTCAACGCGGTCTCCGTGCCCATCACCATCACCCCCGACGACGTGCCGGTGTCCGACGCCGACGCGTGCGCGGCGGCGGGCTGCGCCCAGGAGTTGCTGTCCTCCTGCCCGGCCGACAACCTGGTCAAGGACGAGGCCACGGGCGAGCCGCTGGTGTGTGTCAACCCGAACCGGGACGCGAAGACCGCCTACAGCGAGATGATCGCCCGCGAGTGCCCCACCGCGTACGGCTGGTCCAAGCAGGACGCCGAGCAGGGGAACAAGGTCATGTACCAGTGCACCGAGTGCACCGGTATGACCGTCGCCTTCGGAACCGGCGGCACCACCGCCCCGCCCGCCACCACGGTCCCCGCCACCGACCCGGCGACCTTTTCGTCCCGCAGGGGCATCAGCCTCAACCCCGTCGACGGCGCCGCCCAGGCGCTGGCCGACTCCGGCGCGGCCTGGTACTTCAACTGGGCCTCCACGGGCCCGGTCGCCAAGCCGGACGGGGTCGAGTACGTCCCGATGATCTGGGGACCGGGCTCGGTCACCGACGCCGAACTTGGCCAGGCGACCCGAGAGGGCACGGCCCTGCTCGGCTTCAACGAGCCCGACCAGGCCGCACAGGCCGACATGACTCCCGAACAGGCCCTGGACCTGTGGCCCCGGCTGGAGTCCACCGGCCTGCGCCTGGGCGCACCGGCCGTCTCCTACGGCGGCGATGTGGCCAGGGGCTGGCTGGACCGCCTCATGCAGGGGGCGGCCGAGCGCGGTCTGCGCGTCGACTTCATCCCCCTGCAATGGTACGGCGGGGACTTCGGCCCCGACGCCGCGAACCAGTTGCGCGGCTATCTGCAAGCCGTCCGCGACCGCTACCACAAGCCGGTCTGGCTGACCGAGTACGGCCTCATCGACTTCTCCCAGAACCCTCCTCGCTACCCCGCCGAGCAGGGGCAGACCGCCTTCATCAAGTCGTCGACGGAGCTGCTGGAGGGCCTGGACTTCGTGGAACGCTACGCCTGGTTCACGCTGTCGTCGCAGACCGCCCCGACCGGCCTCTACGACGGGACGACCGCGAACGCGAGCGGCCTGGCCTACCGCGACGCGGACCGGTAGTCGTGGGCGCCCTCCTCCAGCCCGCCGAGTCTCGTCCGGACCTTCTCGGCGTCCGGATGGTCCAGCTCGGCGAAGACCGCCAGGGCCCGCCGCCAGCTGGCACGAGCGGCCCACGGGCGGCCCGCGGCCAGTTGGACGTCACCGAGGTTGCTCAGGGTGTGGCCCTCGCCCCAGCGGTTGCCGACCTTGCGATGTGTCTCCAGGGCCTGGTCGTAGTGGTCGACGGCGTCGTCGAGGCGGTGCAGCCGGTGGTCGATCGTGCCGAGGATGTCGAGGGTGACACCGGTGACCCAGTGGTTGTCGTTCGCGCGCAGGACGGCCAGCGCCTGCTCCAGGCAGTGGAGGGCCTCGTCGTAACGGCCGAGCCGCTGGTAGGCGTCGCCCAGGTTGGCCAGGGCGATGCCCTCTCCCCAGGTGCTGTCCCGGGCGTTGCCCTCTCCCCAGGCGCTGTCCAGGGCCCGGTCGAGGACCAGCCCCCTGCGGGTGTACTCGACGGCCTTGTCGAGGATACCGGCCTGGAGGTAGGCGTCGCCCAGGTTGGCCAGGGCCGCCGCCCGGGCCCTGATGTCCCCGATCTCCCGGAAGGCGACCATGGCCTGGTGATTGTGGTCGATGGCCTCGTCGAACCGGCCCAAGGCACGCAGCGCGGCGGCCGTGTCGGCGAGGGCCTGGGCCTCGCCCCGGCGGTCGTCGGCGGCGCGCGCGGCGGACAGACCCATTCCGGCGGTCTCGAGCCACTCGTGCAAATGGCTGCGGAGGTAGAAGAAGCCCCACAGGACGGCCGGCAGGCGCCAGGCGATGCCCGCCCACCCGTCCTCGGCGGCCCGGCGCGCCGCGCAGACCAGGTTGGACAGTTCGGCCTCGCACCAGTTCAGGGCCTCGTCGTAGGTCGTGAACTCCAGCGGCCGGCAGAGGTCCGGCAGCGGGTCGAGGGGTATGCGGTGGCGGTGCGGGGTGAGGTGCGGATAGGCGGCGTCGGCGGTGTGCAGAAACCAGCTCAGCAGCCGCTCGACGGCCCGGTCCCGATCGTGCGGTGCCTCCTCGGCCTGGACGCGTTCGGTGGCGTAGACGCGTAACAGGTCGTGCAGGGTGTAGCGGCTGGGAAAGTGCTCGGTGAGCAGATGGGCGCGGGTGAGTTCGACGAGCAGACCGCGCGTCTCCCGCAGGGTGAGCCCCGCCAGCCCGGCCACGGCGGGCGCGGAGATGTCGGGTCCGGGGTGCAGGCCCAGCAGCCGGAACAGGCGCGCGGCCGGGGCGGACAGTGCCTTGTACGACCAGGAGAAGACGGTCCGGAGGTCGATGGTGATGTCGTCGCCCCCGGCGAAGGCGTCCAGACTGCCGTGGCTGTAGGCCAGTTCCTCGGCGATGGCGCTGAGCGGGAAGCGGGGATGGGCGGCGGCATGGGCGGCGACGATCGCCAGTGCCAGCGGCAGCCGGGCGCACTGCCGGATGATCTCGTCCGCCGCCTGCGGCTCCGCCACCAGCCGTGCGCTGCCGAGGCGGCGCGCGAGGAGGTCGTGTGCCTCGGCGGGCGTCGGCTGGTCCAGCGTCAGCGGGTGCGCGCCCTCGCCGACGACCAGACCGGTGAGCTGGTTGCGGCTGGTGATGATGACCAGACAGCCGGGGGAGCCGGGCAGCAGCGGACGCACCTGGTCGGCGTCGCGGGCGTTGTCGAGCAGGACCAGCACCCGGCGCTCGGCGAGCATGCTGCGGTACAGCGCCGCCTGGGCGTCCAGACCGGCGGGGATGCGCATCGGCGGGACGCCGAGCGCGTCCAGGAAGATACGGATGGCCGATTCCGGCCGTACGACGGAACCGGTCGGATCGAAGCCGCGCAGGTTGATGCAGAGCTGTCCGTCGGGGAAGCGGTCGGCGATCTCGTGCGCCCAGTGCACGGCCAGGGTGGTCTTGCCGACGCCGCCCATGCCGCCGATCGCGCTGATCACCACGGTGGCCTGCGGGCCGTCGTGCTCGGGCAGCAGGGCGCGGACCCGGTCGAGTTCGGCGCTCCGGCCCACGAACGCCGGGAGATCGGCGGGCAGTTGGGCCGGGCGGGCCGGGTGCGCGGGCACCGGGAGGGCGGGCTCCGCGGGCGGCGCGGGCGGGCCCAGGTCCAGGGAGGCGTCGGCCGCGAGGATGCGTTCGTACAGGTCCTGGAGGGGCGCGCCCGGGTCGATGCCCAGCTCGGCGGCCAGGATGCCGCGGGTCCGGTGGTAGGTCTCCAGCGCCTCGGCCTGTCTGTCGGACCGGTACAGCGCCAGCATGAGCAGTCGGCACAGCCGCTCCCGCAGCGGATGGGCCCCGGTCAGCGAGATCAGTTCCGCGATCACCTCGCCGTGGCGTCCGAGTTCGACGTCGGCGTCCAGCCGGGCCTCCAGAGCGGTCAGCCGCTCCTCGCTCAGCCGGTTGCGCTCGGACTCGGCCAGCGGTCCGGGGACTCCGGCGAGCGCCCCTCCCTGCCACCCGTCGAGCGCGGTGCGCAGCAGCTCCGCGGCGTCCGACACCCTCCCGGCGGCCCGCACCTTCTTCGCCTCCGCGACGCGCTGCTCGAACACGGCCAGATCCAGGGCGCCTTCGGGAACCCGGGCCAGGTACCCGTCGCCGACCGAGACGACCACCCGCTCGGACTCGGGTATGTCCCGCCCTGGCTCCAGTACCTTGCGCAGGCGCGACACATACGTCCGCAGCACGGATACGGCGGCTGTCGGGAGGTTTTCGCCCCACACGGTGTTCAGCAGCTCGTCGAGCGTGACGGGTCGCCCCCTGCGCAGCAGCAGCGCCACCAGCACCGCCCGCTGCTGCGGCGAGCCCAGGTCCAGTTCCCGTTCGCCACGCCAGGCCCGGACTGGTCCCAGTACGGCGAAGCGCACGGAACCCTCGTAGGAATTCATGTTCGAACTCTACTGACCGCTGCGTGCAGAGAGAGTGATTTGAACCGCGCCCGCCATGGCGTCCGTTGCGGTACGAGGGATCGCAGAAGCGGACCCGACACGTCAGGAGGAACGGGCATGGACCACGCCGTACCGGAGGAAGAGTCCTCCCCGCACTTCGAGGTGGTCCTCTCCGGCGACGGCTCCGCCGCCATCGACGGTGAACCGGTGACGCTGGAGGACGGGACGACGCTCGACGCCGCAATCCTCGACACCCTGCACGGACACGCACGCGACCGGAACACCCCCGTGACAGCGGACATCTCTGATCCCTCGGTGGGCTATGTGGTCTACGTCGAGGTCGCACCGGACGGTTCGAGCAGGCTGTTGGAGGAGCACCGGCAGGAGCAGGAGCAGGAGCAGGAGCAGGAGCAGGAGCAGGAGCAGGAGCAGGCGGCACCCCCGTTCTCGGGCCCCCCGCTCACACCCCGCCCCGCCCCGGACCCCGCCCCCGACCCGCGTCCGCGGGTCGGCCGCAGGAACGTGCCGCGTCAGTCGGACGACGAGTTCGAGTCGCCCGGCCTGCTCCACCGGCCGCTGGTCGTCGGGCCGGTGGCGCTCGGTGTGGCCACCCTCATCATCGTGCCGCTGGTGATGCTGGGCAGCGGCGGATCGGGCGGCGGGGACGACACCCGGGCCGCCGGCGCCGACGACGTGGCGAGCCGGAGCCCTTCGGCCATGACCGGGAAACCGTCGCCGACCGTGTCCGTGACCCCCAGCGTGAAGCCGTCGCCGAGCGCCTCGTCCGGCAAGCCGAAGTCCACGCAGACCGACAAGGACAAGGACAAGGACGGGGGCACCGTCACCGTGACCGCCCGGCCTCCGGGCACCACCGTGACCGCGAAGCCCCCGCAGGAAACTGCCGCCACCGCCGTGAACCGGCTCACCAGGAGCGACCCGTCCGGACGGCACATCTGCTACGGCGTGTACCTCTCCGGACAGGGCTGGCAGAAGCCCGTGTGCGACGGCACGCTGGCCGGTACGACGGGCCAGAAGAAGCCGGTCAAGGCCATCAACATCGCGGTGACCGGCACCGGAGGCTCGTCCGCCAACGCCTTCCGCCACGACCCCGAGTCGACCGACGGCCAGGGCAAGTGGGTGGAGCACTGGACCGCCATCACCGCCGACGGCAAGAACAACTACATCGGCAGCACGAAAGCGAGCGCCCCGTACCTGACCGGCTTCGCCATCAACATCGGCAGCGGCCGGATCTGCCAGACCGCCAAGGTCCGCGGCTACGACTGGGGCGGCCGGGGCTGCGCCGACCAGCGCCCCGACTTCGTCTTCGGCGGCACCCTGGAGAACACGCGCTGGCTCGAAGCCGTCAGGTTCACGGTCTGACCGGACAGCTCAGGGCCAGAGCAGCTCCCGGTCCCAACCATCCTCCGTACGACGGTAGTTCAGCCGTACGTGCTGACGCCTCTCGTCGCCCTGGATTCCCCCAGGCGAAGTCCACATACCCGTCGACCTTCTCGGCGGGCAGATAGCGCGCCCAGATCTCCCTCAGCTGCTCGATCGTCGCCGGCACCGTCTCGATCACCGGCCCCTCCACCGACACGTACCGATCACTTCGATGGGCTGGGGCATGGCGGCCGGGTCGTTCCTTCCGTGCGCGGTGTGTGGGCTCGCGCGCACCGGCCCGGCGGACGGACACGCCTGTGATGGGACCGCTTCGGTCAAGCTCCTGACTTGTTCAATCGACCGCAGATGCACGGTCTGCAGCCGTAGCGTCCAGGGTGCCGGTCGGCACGGGCCCGCAGTGCTCCTTGCCGCCCTCGGGCCGGCTCACTCATGGCGTGCCGCCGCTGGCCGGCACTCGCGCGGTGTGGCTCGCCAGAGGCATGAGGGTGACACGGTGACTTCAAGTCAGGATGCCCACCGCACCCTCCTTCCCGTCTGAGCGAGTGCGAGGCCAGCCCGTGATCCTGATCGGTGTCGATCCCCGCATGTCGTCCCACACCGCCGTCGCCGTCGGCCCGGCAGGGCTACGAGGTGAGCCAGCGTCGGTTCGCCGTCAACGCGGGCACCTTGCGCCAGCTGATGCGCTGGTGCGAGCAGTGGCCCGAACGCCGCTTCGCCATCGAAGGCGCCCCCGGCCTGGGCCGAACCCTTGGCCAGCAGCTGGCCGCCGCGGGCGAGAACGTGGTCGACGTACCCTCGACGCTGTCGGCCCGGGCCCGGTTGCTGGCAGCGGTGGCGACCGCAAGACCGACGCCAACGACGCCCGGCCACGTCGCCCAGGTCGCCCTGTTCCGCAACGGCCTGCGGATCGTCGTGCCCGAGGACCGGACCACGATGCTGCGGCTGCTGACCGAACGGCACGACGATCTGATTCACGAACGCACCCGGTCCTCAACCGGCTCGACGCCGTCCTGCGCGACCTGGTGCCCGGCGGCGCCCCCACCGGCCTGTCCGCCGACAAGGCTGCCGCCGCGATGAGGGCCGTCCGCCCCGCGACGGCCACGGACGCGTGCCGCCGGGACGGCTCGGCTGCGACGTGGTGATCAATCGCGAGGAGATCGGCATTGGCGGCGAACTGGCTGTCGGCGCCGACACGGTGGAGCTCGCCAAGCGGCTGGGCCGGGCCGTCCGGTCACAGCTGGGCGAGGATCCGCATGTCGCCTTCGACCACGTGGGCCGGGCCACGTTCGGGATATCCGTCATCGTGGCCCGCCGGTGCGGCACCGTCGTCACCTACGGATCGAGCACCGGGTACCAGCACACCTTTGACAACCGCTATTTCTGGTGAACCTCAAGCGTACCGTCGGCAGCCACGGCATGAACCTCAACGAGGCCGCGGAGATGATGCGGCTGCTCAGGCTCGGCAGGGTGGCACCCGTCCTGTCCGAGGTGTATCCCCTCACCGAGGTCTGCGATGCGGCGCGCCTGGTGCAGACGAACGGCCACACCGGCAAGGTCGGCGTGCTCGCGCTCGCCCCCGCGCCCGGCCTCAGGGTGACGGACCCCCAGGCCCGGGCCGCACTCGGCGAGGAGTGGCTCAGCCCGCTGCGATCCACCATCCAGCCGGCCCACGCGGGTTGAGCGGGCCGTCCCCCGAACCGCACCACAGCGAAAAGAGGACCGCCGCCTATGACCGCCACCACCCTCGCCCCTCCGACGAATGAGGAGTAACCCCGGCTTCTTGAACGGGGGCTTGTGGAGCGCCCGTTGCGGTGAAAGTCGCACGGCGGGTGCGGGAAGCGGTCCGGGGAAACGGGTCAGTCGAGAGACTGGAACCGCGCCGCTCACAGACCAAGAGCCCGGCGGCCTCGACGACCACCGGCACCCAGCCCTGCCCAAACAGCCCCTGACCTGGACCTATTTACGCGTCAGAGTTTCCCGACCATGCGGTCGAGGGTGCGCGGCGCGACCCGCAGCATCAGCGGCATCAGTTTCGCCTGACCCGGCAGGGCCATCGGCCGACGCTCCCGGAGGGCTTTGAGTGTGACGGCCGCAACCTCGGCGGGTGCCAGTTTGGGCCCCGTGACAGCGGCGTTCATGGGCGTGTCCGTGGTCGGCGGGAGGACCTCGAGCACGTGGGTGCCGCGGGGTGCGAGTTGGCGGCGCAGTCCGTCGGCAAAGCCGTGCAGTCCGGCTTTGACGGCGCCGTAGGTCGGGGCACGGGTGGGGGAGACCAGGGCAAAGCCGGACGTCACGAACACGATCGCGTCCAGGGACGGCCAGCGCCGCAACGCCTCGCCGGTCAGGTGGATGGGCGCTGTGAGATTCAGGGCGATCTCCTGGTCGAGTGCCACGGCTGCATCCTCGTCCGCGGCGAAGTCCCGTTCGACGAACGTGCCCGCGTTGTTGATCAACACGTCCAGCCGGCCGAACCGTTCGGTGACCGCATCGAGCATGGCGGCTCTCGCCTCCGGGGCGATCACGTCGGCCTGGACGGCCAGCGCCTCCGGATGCTCGCGGCTGAAGCGGTCGAGGGCCGTCCGCGATCGGCCGCACACGGCCACGGAAGCCCCCTCTCCCAAGAAGGACTCCGCGAGGCTCAGACCGATGCCCGAGGTCCCGCCGGTGATCAGAACGACTCTTGTCATGGCTCTACCCCAATAAATTTCGGAACCAGTCGGTACCGAATGGGAGCGTAGCACTTCCGAACCGGTCGGTACCGAAAGGGTATGCTGGAGCCATGGAGAGCAAACGGGCGGCGTCGGTCGGCAGACCGCGGGGGTTCGATGTCGACGAGGCCCTCGAAAGGGCGGTACTGGTCTTCTGGGCCCAGGGCTACGAGGGCGCCAGCCTCGACGATCTGACCGCTGCGATGGGTATCACCCGCACGAGCATGTACCGGGCCTTCGGTAACAAGGAGGACCTGTTCCGCAAGGCGCTGGAGCGCTACACCGAGGGTCCGGCGTCCTACTTCGCCCGGGCTCTGGGGCGGGCGACCGCCCGCGAGGTGGCTGCCGCGTACCTCGGCGGTGCGGTCCGGTCCACCACACAGCCGGACTGCCCCGCCGGATGCCTTGGAGTGCAGGGCTCCCTAGCGGCCGGTGGGGCCGGTCGCCAGGCTCGCGACATCCTCACCGCCTGGCGTGAGGAGGGCGCAGTCCACCTGCGACACAGGTTCCAGCGGGCCGTGGACGAGGGCGACCTGCCGGCTGACGCCGATCCCGGCCTGCTCGCCCGATACCTGATGACCGTGGCCAACGGGATCGCCGTCCAGGCCGCAGGCGGCACCGCCCGTGACGAGCTTCAGCTAGTGGCCGACATGGCTCTGCGTAACTGGCCTCTGGACGGCTCCTGACCGTGGCACAAAGCGGAGGGTGTGCCGGCGGCCGCCACTGCCGTCGAACACCCCCGTTCGCATTCTCCTCCCGATCCCGAATCCCTTCGGAGCCCGGCTGCAACCGATCCGGGCTCCAGAAACGACACACCCCCATGAGTGGCCGCACGGGCAGGACTGTTCTTGTCACCGGGGACTCGCGCGGGATCGGCGCGACCGTCGGCCACCGACGGGGCCCGCGTCGTCCTCCCCTACGCCAACTCCAAGGACCGGGCCGACGAAGCGGTCTACGCGATCCAGACATCCGGCGGGACCGCTCTTGCCGTGCACGCCTTCAGCTTGACTCTGCCGGGGATCTTGGTGGCGTCGAGGTCAGCTGCCCAGGGTTCGCCAGAACTTCGGCCGGGGTATCTCGCGCTGGTCGAGGTAGTTCTGGACGGCAGTCGGTCGGCGGGTCGTGGGGGCTTCTTCGGTTGGTGTCAGTCCGCTGAGGCGCTCGATGTTGACGGCGATGGCCGTCATAACGTGCTGGATGTGCGCCTTTCCCTGCCCTCGGTAGCGGCAGCGTCCCATGCCATATCCGTGGGCGAACTCGTTGACCGTGCCCTCCACTCCGGTGTTTGTCGCTCGGTGCGGACCCGGACCGCAGACGACTACGAGCGGCCCACGGATGACCTGCGGGAGAAGATCCAGGGCGCCGACGGCGACAGTGTCACTACGAGCCGGTATCCGCTGCTGTACCCGCCCGATGCGTGGGATGTGTGGTCGATGCTT